>CAYZGA010000064.1:0-5994 GCA_964477945.1 uncultured Halobacteriales archaeon | reverse complement strand
GGAGGTCTGTTGCTCCATCGCCTGCTGGACATCCTTCGAGGGGTTGACCTCGCGGACCTCGACCGACTCGACGCGGATGCCCCACTCGTCGGTCGGTTCGTCCAGTTCCGTCCGGATCTTGGTGTTTATCTCCTGGCGCTTGTTCAGCGTGTCGTCCAGTTCCATGTCACCCAGCACCGCGCGCAGCGTTGTCTGTGCGAGGTTCGAGGTGGCTTTCTTGTAGTTGTCGACCTGGAGGAACGCCTTCTGTGCGTCCATCACCTTGATGTAGACGACGGCGTCGGCTGTCACCGGCGAGTTGTCCCGGGTGATCGCCTCCTGCCGGGGCACGTCCAGCGTCTGCGTTCGCATGTCGAACGTGTAGGTCTTCGTGACAAACGGCAACACGAGGTTCGGTCCCGGCTCCAGCAACCCCTGGTACTTGCCAAAGCGGGTGTAGGCACGCTTCTCGTAGGCGCGGACGATAACGACACTTTGCCAGGCAGTGACGACCGCGATAGCAAACACGACGATAGCGACCAGCGTCAGTGTGTCGCCCGCGGAAACGGACAAAACTGTTTCTACCATACTATGCTTACTTAGGTGTGCCCGGTAAAAAGCCTTTCAGGTAACTGGCCAATCTCGCGGGGCGACGGTCCGAACTGCGGCCGCGACGGGGCTAGCGCCGCTCGATACCCCGGTAGTCCGCGCTGTCGGGGGTGACTGTGCTGCGCACCGCCAAGCGACCCGCTTGTGGGCGAGTAGCACCTGCCCGTGAGCTCAGTACCAGTCGAGGTCGGCGACAAAGGAGCGCAGCATCGAGCGGGTGACGTGGGGCATACAGACGATGCGCAACTCGCCGGCACCGGTCTTCGAGACGCGCCAGCCACGCTCCCGGAGTTCGTCGGTCATCGGTACCGAGAGGTCGGCGGCCACGAGCGGCAACTCGGGACCGACCACCTCGTGTCCGCGGGTGGCGAGCGCGTCGGCGACCCACTCGGCGTTGCCCATCGCGCGCTCGTACTGGTCGCGGTAGCCGGTCGGCCACAGCGCCTCCATCGCGGCCAGCGCACTCGCCACGCCCGCGCCGCTCCGGGTACCTGTCAGCGTCGCCTGCGAGGTCGATTCGAGATACGGCGTGTCGATTGCCAGTTCACCGAGCAGGTGCTCGTCCCGAACCAGCAACCCGCCCGCGGGGATCGCCGCCCGTCCCACCTTGTGCGGGTCGATTGTCATCGTGTCGATGTCGGCGTGGCCAAAGTGCCAGCTGTGGTCTGTAAAGGGGAGGTAGAACCCGCCCCAGGCGGCGTCGACGTGACAGAGCGCGCCGGCGTCCGCCGCGAGGTCCGCGATAGCCGGGATATCGTCGACGACGCCGTACTCGGTCGACCCCGCGACACCGACAACGGCGACGGTGTCACCGTCGGTCAGTTCCGACATGGCCGCCAGGTCGGCACGGTGGTCACGAACAGGTGCGGTCCGCAACTCGACACCGAGCACCTCCGCGGCTTTCCGGAAACTGAAGTGTGCGCTCGCCGGCGCGACCACGTTCGGGTCGTCGGTGTCGGCGCGGTTGCGGGCGATACGGACCGCCTGGATGTTCGCCTCCGTGCCGCCGCTCGTGATGTACCCCGCCGGGTCCCCGAGCCCCGCGACGGTCCCGAGCAACTCGACCGCGTCGGTCTCCATCTCGGCGACTGCGCCGTAGGTTCCGGGGTCGCCGGGGTTGGTCGCGAGAAAACGCTCCGCCGCTGCCCGGGCCGCCGGGTGTGGCTCGGTGCACATCGACGTGAGTACCCGGTCGAAATCCTGCGGTTCGGCGCGCCCGACCTGCTGCATACGTGCAGTGGGGCGGCCCGACTCTTAGTGATTTCGAGAGCGCGGGACCTACCGGACCGAGTCCAGCAACATACGCTGTTCGACCCGTTTGACCTCGTGTTGCACGTCGCGAACGGCATCGATGTTGGCGCTGATGGAGGTGATACCCTCCTCGACGAGGTGCGTGACCATCTCGGGGTCCGACCCGGCCTGTCCACAGATACTCGTCGACACGTCGTGTTCGCGACACGCCTGGATTGTCCGGTCGATAAGTTCGAGCACCGACGGGTGCATCGCGTCGTACCGGTCGGCGACGCGGTTGTTGTTCCGGTCGACCGCGAGCGTGTACTGCGTGAGGTCGTTTGTCCCGAAACTGGCGAAGTCGATTCCCTCGGCGATCATCCCCTCGACCGAGAGCGCCGACGCCGGGGTCTCTATCATCACGCCCCAGTCACGCCGATCGATGTCGATGCCAGCGTCGACCATCTGCTCGCGGGCCCGGCGGACATCGTCGCCGTCAGTCACGAGCGGGAGCATGAGCTCCACGTTGTCGTAGCCCATCTCGTAGATCTTGTGGAAGGCGTCGAGTTCGTGGCGGAACAGCTCCGGGTTGTCGAGACTGCGCCGGATGCCGCGGTAGCCGAGCATCGGGTTGTGTTCGACCGGTTCGTCACCGCCACCCTCGAGTTGGCGGAACTCGTCGGTCGGCGCGTCGAGGGTCCGGGCGCGCACCGGTCGGGGGTAGAACTCGTCTGCGACCGACTGGATGCCGTCGACCAGTCTGTCGACGTACGCGTCGACCCCTTCGTCGGCGATGTAGCGCTCGGGTGTCTTGCCCAGGGAGAGTACCATGTGCTCGAGACGGAGCAGTCCGACCCCGTCGGCACCGGTTGCGGCCGCCCGCTCGGCGGCCCCCGGAATCGAGACGTTGACCTTCACCTCGGTGGCGGTCATCGGCTTGACCGGGGTGTCCGGCCTGACCGCCTCGACGGCGTCGGTCTCGCCGGTTGTCGACTCCGCGCCCTCCTCGATACTGCCTTTTTCACCGTCGATTGTCACGGCCTGCCCGTCACTGAGTCGGGTCGTCGCCGTCTCGACGCCGACGACAGCCGGGACGCCGAGCTCCCGCGAGACGATGGCGGCGTGGGAGGTCATCCCCCCTTCGTCGGTGACGATACCGGCGGCCCGCTGCATCGCCGGCACCATGTCGGGGGTGGTCATCTCGGCGACGATGACATCTCCCTCGCCGACCTTGTCGAGTTCGTCGAGTTTCCCGACGATACTGACCTCGCCCGAGACCTGACCCGGACTCGCACCGATCCCGGAGAGCAACACCTCCGCGGTTGCCCCAGCACCGTCCGTCCGGCCGACCCCGGCCTGCTCATCACTAACCGCGGACCCTGCGGCCTCGACACCGTCCGAGATAGCCGCCTCCACGTCCGGCCCGTCGCCTGCCGCCGGGACACCCCCGTCCGAGCCCTCGATCGTGGTTATCGGGCGCGACTGGAGCAGGTAGATGCCGTCGTCGATCGCCCACTCGACGTCCTGTGGCTGCCCGTAGTAGCCCTCGATCTCCTGTCCCAGCGCGACGAGGTCGCGCAACTCCCCGCTGTCGAGCACGCGCTCGGACTGTCTGTCCTCGGGAACGGCGCGCTCGACGGTCTCCCCGGTCTCGGGGTCGCGGACGTGCATTATCTTCTTCGTGGCTACTGTCTTCTCGCGCAGGTCGCCGCTCCCTGGTTCGACAGTGTAGTTGTCGGGGGTCACAGCACCGGAGACGACCGCCTCACCGAGTCCCCACGCCGCCTCGATGGTGACCACCGGCTCCCCGGTCGATGGGTCGCTGGTGAACATCACGCCGCTCTTCTCGGCGTCGACCATCAGCTGGACCACCACCGCGATGTCCACCGCGGCGTGGTCGAACCCCTGTTTCTGCCGGTAGTACAGTGCTCGCTGGGTGAAAAGCGAGGCCCAGCAGTCCCGGACCCGGTCCAGCAACCCCTCGCGGGTGATGTTCAGGTACGTCTCCTGTTGCCCGGCAAACGACGCCCCCGGCAGGTCCTCGGCGGTTGCCGAGGACCGCACGGCGACCGACACTCCCTCGCCGAGTTCGTCGTAGGCGGCCAGAATCTCGGTCCGGAGTGACTCGGGTAGCGGCGTCTCGCAGACCAACTCCTGTGCCCGCTCGGCCGCCTCGGCCAGCGCACGCGAGTCGTCCGTGTCGACGTCCACCACCTCGAACAGTTCCTCCTCGATACCGCTCGCCTCGATGAACCGGCGGTACGTCCCGGCGGTAACGACAAAGGCCGGCGGGACTGGCAGGTCGGCGCCGTGTAACTCCCCCAGTGACGCCGCCTTTCCACCGACCGTCTCGATGTCCTCGGAGCCGATGTCGTCCAGCCAGAGTACGGCCATGTATCACGAAAAACCACGAGGAAGGTAATGAAGGTTGCTTTCGCCGGCCGTCGGACGTCCCGGTCGGGGCGCCGGCCAGCGGCGACCCGATGTCCCACAGCCACGGCCTGTTCCACGCGCTCCGGGCGTACCGGGAACGTACCGATGGCATCGTCCGAAGGTCCGACCGGTCGCGGGATGCTCTGCCGGCGCGGACGGTCGAACCGGCAGGCCGTCTCGTTGCCGCCCGGACCGGAAATGTCGGTCACACAACACCGGGCGCTCTCACTCGAGGATGGTCTGGAGTGTCTCGTCGGTGAGCAGTGTCGTGAGTCCGACCGCCTCGCTCACCATCCACCCGAGAAAGACGACGTATATCACGAGCATCGCGTACCCCTCGAGCTGGCTGAGTTCGAAGTCGGTCGCGGCCAGCACCACCACGACGAGTGTCGTGTAGAACAGAAAGAGCAGTAACGGCACGGCTGCCAGGAACCCGATGGAGACACCACCGGCCAGGATGGCACCGATCGGAAGCACCATCACCAGGTTGAACGTGTTCGTCCCGAAGACGTTCGCGATTGCCGCCCGCTTGTCCCCTCGCTCCCCCATCTCCACCCCGACCAGGAGGTCCGGAAAGGAACTCAGAATCGAGAGCACCGTGACCGACATCAGGAACGGGGGAGCGTCGAGCGCGTCCGAGATCTCGAGGGTCATCCCGATCATCGACTCGACACCCATGAGAACGACGACCAGTCCGCCGGCGAACAGTGCACCCTGTTTCGGCAGGTTCGTCTGCTCGTGTGACTCCCCCTCGCCCTTTCCCCGCTTCCCGCCCACGATGAGGATGACGTAGGCGATGTAGAGAACCAGCAGTCCGATACCCATCTCCGGGCTTATCTCGGCAACCTCGTTTCCGTCGGTCCTGAGCACGCCGAGCGCGACAACCGCGAAAAATCCCAGGATGGCGACCAGATAGAAGATGGCGTCGCGGTAGACGATACCCCGTGTCGTCGTGGCGTCCCCCGAGGTCACCGTGACCGCACCCGGAATGACGAGGATATTGAACACCGCCGTTCCGATGATCGCCCCGGCTCCGACGCCGAACTCGCCCAGAACCAGCACGGAGATAACGGTGATTGCGAGTTCGGGAAACGAGGTGGCGACTGCGGCGATGATACCACCCTGTATCGCCTGTGAGACCCCGAAGTGGTCGCTGATTGCCGACGTGCTCGCCTCGACGATGTCCGCACCCTTCCAAGTGAGCGCGAACCCGACCGCACCGAGCACCAGCCACACCACGAGCGACTGCTGCCCGAGAGCCTCCTGAATCAGTGTCATTGTATCGTGTCAGGTGTGTGTTACCGGGTCGGAATCGGCCACCCGCGGACAACCGACCCGCATTCGTGTTGAACGGTGACACGGTCGCTATTTAATCGTTGCGACAACTGAGCGGGCACGGGCCCGGTCTGCGGGTTCGGTGTTCCCCCCTGACTCACGCCCGGTCTATCTCCGCTCTTGTCGTCCCGTCGGGGGTCGAGAACGGCCAGCGTCCACTCCCAGGAGTCGACATCGGCGTCGGCGTATCCCGCCGGTGTGCCGCCGAGTGCGAGTCACCCGATGCGGAGCAACCAGCCCACCCGTCCGAACGGGAACTGGTTGGGACGGGTACGCGTCGCCGGTCGTGACCCAGGCCAGTTCGCCGAACGCGCCACTGTCACGTGCAGCGGGCGCACGCGAGCGGGACCAACAAAGCGACCGACGGGACGGTGTCGTCGTGCGACGCGGTCAGCACCGCCGGTTCAC
>CAYZGA010000063.1:0-13453 GCA_964477945.1 uncultured Halobacteriales archaeon | reverse complement strand
GGCCATCAGCGCCACGTCGTACCCCATGTCGCGGTAGAACTCCGCGATGGTGATCCCGGTGTACACGCAGGACTCCCGGGCGGCGACGGGCATGTTCGAGGTGTTGGCGATGAGACAGGTGCGGGCCATCAGGGCGTTGCCCGTCTGCGGATCGGGGAGTTCGGGAAAGTCCTCGATCACCTCGGTCATCTCGTTGCCACGCTCGCCACAGCCGATGTAGACGACGATGTCGGCGTCGGCGAACTTCGCCAGGGACTGCTGAGCGACCGTGTTGTGAAGCACCGACGGTACCTCCCCGCCGACGAAGTTCCGCGTGTCCGGGACGGTGACATCGTAGACCGTCTGTTCGGTCTCGACAGTCTCGACCTCGACAACCGGATCGAAGAACACGTCATCGAGCATCTCGGAGACGGCCCCGACCCGGTCGACGATTCCGGCCCCGCCGTCCGCGAGGACGGTCTGAATGGCGTCGAACGAGTCTCGACTCGGGCGTTCTCCCAGTCCCGTGTAGTTCGTCGTCTCGACCCCGGCGTCCGCGAAGTCGCTATAGCGTGCTGCCTCGGCGATCTCGGCCATCGTATCCGCGCCGACGGGGACCGTATCGACGTTCGTGTTCCCGGCCGTCGATGCCGCGTACTCGCCGATCTGTTCGATTTTCTCGTGACCAGTACCACCGCCGAGCGCGTCGTGAAGCGTCGCCAGTTCGTCCGCACCGGTCACCGTGACGCGGTGGCTGCCGTTTTCTCGCTCGCGGACACGATAGAGTACGCCGAACCGCGAGAGCAGGTACGTCAACCCGGACGCCATCGCCTCGCTCGACGTGGCAATCTCGACTGTTCCGCCGCTGAACGAGCCATCACCGAGATAGTACCCCCGAAGGAACGCAGCCACGACACGGTCCGGTCCGGTGGCAACTGCCTCGGGGACAGCGGCTCTGCGGGACTTCTCTGTGGTCGGAACGCCGAGTGCCGCGAGCAGCGAGGTGACGACTCGGCTCCCGATCTCGACGGTTTCCACGGTGTTGTGGACCGTCTCCGTCGTGTCGACACCGAACAGTTCTGTCGCCAAGTCGCTGAACCGCGTCCGGAGGCGGTCGTCGTTGTTGAAGAACCTGACTGTCTTCTCGGTTAGCATCCCGTCGGAGAGCACGAGACCGAGGAACTCGGCAAACGACTCCTCGACGCGCTCCGGAACCGTTACCGGCTTGCCGTTGCTTCCCGGTTTCACGCGCTCGACTGCCGGGCGGTCGATTCCGAGCTCTGCACACGCGTCCGCGACGAACCCGAGTCTGGGGCTGTTCGGCCCGAGGTAGTTGTACGCCGTGTGGTAGGGCACGTCGAGTGTTCGAGCCAACCCGGCAGTCGAGAGTTCGCTCGCCGCGAGTGCTGTCCGCAACTGTTCCGTGACGCCGTCCGCGACCGCTCGCATGTCCGGAAGCAGTTCGTACGGATCGACCGCTGCCGGTTCGGCGTCGACAGCGAGGCGTCGTGGCATCACCAGTGAATCGCCGTTCTCGATTGTTGCTGCCGGGGTCTCCTCGACGGTCAGGTCACCACGAACCCGGAACAGCTTGTGGGCCGGCGTGACCTCCATCGTTCGGCCACCCGCCGTTCGCACGCGAACGAGCCGGTCGGTCGAGCCCCGGTACACGTGCGAGGTCGTGGCAGGACGGATCTCTCCGACGTTCTCGTCGAACGTGAGAATCTCCGCCTCGGCCTCTCTGAGTACCTCACCCTCGTCGGGTACATCTTCGGTCATCCGGTCGAACAGTCTCTCGATCTGGACGGTCTCCCCGCTTGCGAGCATCACCGGGGTCTCCGGTGTCACACACTTTCCGCTCCCGAACGGTCCCGGGATGGCCGCGGTACCGCCTTTCGCCAGCGGGAACAACCCGTCGAGAATGCGCTGGCCGGAGGTGAGCGGTTCGGTCGGTGTCTGCTTGTCAAGCGCCGGTCGGGCCTGGCGGACCGGCCACTCCTGGCGCATCTGTATCTCGTCGCCCGTCTCGAGCTTGGCAACCGTCTCCTCGACGGTGAACGTGCCGGAGTCGATGGCGGTCACCGCCGCGGTCTCGCCCTCGGGTAGCGTTCCCGGCGGGACCATCACCTTGTGGTCGATACTCTCCGTCTCGGGAACGATCCCGACGATGCCGTTGTTGCCGACCTCGTCGCCAACCTCGACCTCGGGGGTGAACTCCCAGGTCCGGTCCAGGTCGATACCCGGCGCGTCGACACCGCGGTCGAGAAACGCAGAGTTCATCCGGTCCTGAAGCTCGTCGAGCGGGCGCTGGACGCCGTCGTAGATGCTGTCCAGCATCCCGGGTCCGAGGTCCACCGACAGCGGCGCGCCGGTCGACTCGACGGGTTCACCCGGGGCGATGCCCGACGTCTCCTCGTACACCTGGATGGTGGTGATGTTTCCCTCGATCTCGATTACCTCACCCATCAGTCCCTCGGTGCCGACGTACACGACATCGTTCATCGGTGCCGATAGGTCGACCGCCGTCACCACGGGACCACTCACGCTCTCGATGACTCCCTCACTGTCTGTGTCGGGTTCTGTTGTCTTGCTCATGTATCTTCGTCCATCAGGTCGATTCCGATTGCTCGTTTTATCTGCGCGCGCAAGTTACCGCTTCCGGTTCCGCCGCCGAGTGTCACCACGACCGGTTCGACGCTCGTCTCTACCCGCTCGCGGACGTCCCGCGAGAGGTGGTCGATGTCGTCGTCGTGCATCACGACGATACCAACATCGTCGTCGGTCATCGTCTCGGTGACCGCGTCGTCGAGTTCGGCCTCTTTCTCTTCTTCGGGGACGTTGGCGAACTTCCTGACACCCGCCAGTCTGAACCCGGTCGTGAACTCCGGACTGCCGACAACGGCTATCTCCTGTGTCATGTAACGAGTTCCCTCTCGATTTCCTCCGCCGAGAGACCGACCTCCCGGCCCCGGGCAACCGCCCGGATGTTCTCTATCTCGCGTTCCTTTGCCAGAATGTACGACAGCGCCGAACAGATGGAGATGGGGTACGTGTACGATAGCGTGTCCGAGTACTCGAGTAGCGCCGCGTCCAGTGCCTGTTCGAACTCGACGAGGCTGTCGGCCGCCGCCAGCTCCGACAGGGCCGTCTCGAGGTCCTCTCCGTAGGTGCTCTCGCGGATGAACTCCACGAGGTCGTCGAAGCTCCCGACGAGCTGGCGGAGCTGTCCCGGTTCGAACAGTCTGCCCCCGGCGATGTAGTACTCCTCCGGGTCGAGGTCGGTTCTGGTCCGGGAGAGCCGCAGCGCGTTCCGGATGTTCCGGAAGTCGATCTCGGCCTGGAGCACCTCGCGGTACAACCCCTCCGGCGAGTTGCGGTCGACTGTCTCCGAGGTACCTTCGAGCAGGCGCTCGTAAAACGTCTTGTCGATGGCGTTCTCCAGGGGCACCAGCACGCCCTCGTCCTCGAAGTCGTCGTAGGCCGTTTTTAGCTCCGCCTCGAAGATGGTCCCGTCGAACAGGTCCACCGCCTCCTCGACCGAGTCGGCGGCGGCGAGTCGGTCCAGCAGGTCGTCGTCGAACTCGCCGGCGCGGATGTAGTCGGTCTCGATCTCCGCGGGACTCGCCCCGGAGTAGATACCCCGGATGGCCGTCTTCGCGTTCCAGGCGTCGAACTTGCGCAGGTAACTCGCGATCTGGTCGTACAGTCGGCCCTCGGCCCAGACCAGCATATCCTGAAAGTGTTTCGCCAGGTTCCGGTTGAGGGCAAACTCGATGAGGTCGACCCCGCTGTGGCGTGCCCCGAGCGCGTTCATCTCGGTCTCGTACTCGGTTTCCTCCATGTAACGGGCGATCTCGCCGGTCCCCATCCGCACCAGTTTCCGGTAGTCCTCCTCGTCGAACAGCGCGGCCCGCCGTGACCGCACCCGCGAGTTGACGTACTCGGGGTTGGAACTCCCCGACCCTCGTCTGGTCGTGCCGGTTGCTCCTGACTCACTCATCGTCCTCGAACAGGCGGGTGCTCATCTCGCGGAGGTTCTCCTCCCAGACATCTTCGAGCACCGAATCGAAGGTGTTCGTGACTCTAACCCGCGAACTGTCACTCTCGACGACCACACCGCCGAGACAGTCCACCTCGCCGGCGTACTCGAACCCGTCGTACTCCGTCAGCAGCGACTCAAGCAGTGACCGGTCGTCGGCGCGACCGTACACCGCGACGCGCTCGTCACCCTCGAACTCCTCGGCGGCTGCCGCCAGCAGTTTCCGGGTCAGTACCTCGCGCTGTTCGCCCTCCAGGTTCGCAATTGCCGTCTCGACCTCCTCGCGAACAGCGGAGATGACCTCGCGGCGCGCCTCCAGACGGGACTGCTTGGCCTCGAGTTTCGCGCTCGAGAGGCGCTGTTCGCGCTCCTGTTCGATCTCGCGCTCGGCGGCCTCGAGACGCTCCTCGCGGATCTCCTCGGCCTCGGCCTGGGCCTGCTCGCGGATCTCCTCGGCGTCGCGCTCGGCCTCCTCGCGTATCTCCGCCGCGCGCGTGTTCGCTTGCTCTCTGATATCCTCGACGACTGTCTCAAGTGACATAACTGGGAGGTTACAGCACCAGGAACAGACCGACAAACGCGATGATAATCAGTGTCTCGGGGAGGGCCGTGAGAATCAGCGCCGACGAGAAGTTGTCACCGTCCTCGGCAACGGCCCCGATGGCCGCTGCTCCGATGCCCCGCTGTGCGTATCCGGTTCCGAGCGCCGCCAGTCCGAGCGCGATAACACCCGCACCGGCATCTCTGAGCACCGGTGACGATGTTGTCTCGCCGTCTTGCAACACGATACTCGCAACTTCTGGTAGTGTTTCGATCATTGTGGTCTGAGTTTAGGTATCAGTAGTGTGCGTTCTGTCGTAGCCGAACGGTTGATAGTTCTTTCCACCGCCTTCATAAAACTTCTCAAAGAACTCGAAGTACTCCAGTCGGATCGCCTGAATCGCCGCTGTCCCGCCGATTGCCAGCACCACGACGTGTGCTATTAACAGGACCGGTATCCCGAGGAGCGCACCCTCGACGCCGAGTTGCAGCGGTCCCGGAGCGACCGAGGTCCCGAAGTTCGAGAGCCCACCGAAGATAACCTCCTCGGAAGGGACGTCGTCGGGGGTCTTCGTGTGGAGGTAGTGAAAGCCATCCTCGTCCTGGTAGACACCCCAGTACAGCAGGTTTGCCGCCAGCGCCATCCCCGCCTTCGCGAGGAGAACGGCGGTCAGTCGCGTGTACGAGAGGGCGTGTGATAGCGGCACAGCCGCCTCGACTATCTCGTACCACGGCCCGGTGAGCAGGATTGCGATACCGAGAACGAACGTGACTGCGCCGATTATACCGAGTTCGGCGGGGAACCCGGTGAACCCGAGCGCGAACGGTCCCGAGTTGAGCACCGCCTCCCCGCCGATGAGGAATCCCGGCTTGCTGCCGTCGAGGAACTTGCTGAAGATGAACACCCAGAGACCGTTGAGTATCAGCAGCCAGGAGCCGACCTCGACGACTGCCGCTCTGGTGCCGTGAAGCTGAATCTCCTCGACGAACTGGAACAGGTACCCGACGTTGAGATGCGCCCAGCCCGCGATAACGGCGACCACAATCCAGAAGAAGGCCCACTCCTGGTCGGAGAGCCCCTTCTCGATAACGGGGTGCATATCGAACCACTCGAAGAAGTGGAGTCCGAACACCTCGCCGTACAGGACACCGAACCCCACGGTGAACACCCCGAGCCAGACGACGATGGTACCGAGATCGCGCAGCCCCGCCGAGTCGAACCGCTTTGTTATCCAGTAGCCGATACCCGCGTACAGCAGCCCGTACCCGATGTCACCGATCATGAACCCGAAAAAGAGCGGGAAGGTGAGAAACACGACGAGCGTCGGGTCGAACTCGGAGTACTTCGGCCGGTTGACCGCCTTCGTCAGCAGTTCGAACGGGCCGAAGATGCCCGGGTTGTTCTGGACCACCGGCGGGTCGTCGTCGACTGTCACCACCCCGCTTGCGGTGCCACCGTCGGTTGCAACCTGGTCGGAGGTAGAGTCGTCGTCGGCCGTGACCTGTTCCGCCCCCTGGTCGGCGTCGGTTGTTGGCTGGCGAGAGCGGTGACCGCCGCCGGTGTGTCGGACGCGCTCGAGTTCGTCCACCTCGACACGGCCGTCGACCGCCGCCTGCAGGTCGCGCTCGAACTCGTCGTAGCTGTTCGACGGGACCCAGCCCTCGACGATGAACGACCGGTCGCTCGTCGCGAAGCGAACGGGGGCCTCGTACTTCTGGGCGGCTATCGAGAGTGACTCCTCGAGGGCGAGCAGGAACGCCGCGGAGTCGGCTCGCAGCGCCTCGAGTTCGCTCTCGATCTTCTCGAGTTCGGCCTCGATCTGCCTGCGCTCGCTCTCCAGGTCCGCGACGACCGCCGCCGGGTCCCCGGACTCCTCGGGCACCTCGAAGGCGGTAAACGGCACCCCGACCAGCGCGTCGGACAGGCTGCCGTCCCCCGAGGTGGCGGCGAACACGGCTACCGCGTCGCCGCCGTCGAACACGTCGTGCGCGTCGACGGTATCGCTCGCCGCGAGCGCCCTTTGAATCTCCTCGGTGTTGCCCTCGCCGACCAGCACCTCGAGCGAGTCGTACCCCCACAGCAGGTCCAGTTCCAGGCCGAGACTGGCGAACCGCTCCATGCGCTCGCGTCGCTCGTCGAGTCGGCGCAACCGCTCCTCGAGCTCCTCGCGCCGGCTGTCGAGGTCGTTTACCTCGACGCGTATCTCTTCGAGACGCTCCTCGGCGTTCGAGAGGTCCGGGGCCGCACCCGGAGCAACGTCGTCGTCCGTTACCTCGAGGATGCTCTCGATCGACCTGACAGTCACCAGCGTACTCGACGTCTCGTCGGACCCGGGGAGGGGCTCACCCGGTTCGAACCCCTCCCAGGAGCCGTCGTAGTCGGTTATGTGCACGACGTGCATCCCGTGCATCGTCTCGATGACCTCCTCCATCACGGTCCGGGCACCGGTCACCGAGACCTTTGACATCTGCTCAGGTCTGAGCATCTATCTCCTCCCGGAACCGTTCGAGCGCGTACTCGACGACCGCGTCGACGTTCCCCTCGGCGGTCGTCTTCAGGCGCTCGCGCTCCTGTTGTCCCGCGGCGAGTATCTCCTCGCGCTCTGCGGATATCTCCTCGCGGGCTGTCTCGATGCGCCTGTTCGCCTCCTGCTCGGCCTCCTCGCGGGCCTGCTCGCGTATCTCGTCTGCCTCCTCGCGAGCCTGCTCGCGTATCTCGTCTGCCTCCCGTTCGGCCGCCGCGACCATCTCGTCGGCCTCCTGTTCGGCCTCCTGGACCCGTCGTAACACCTTCTTGTCAGGCATTGCTTGTTGTCCATACGTTACTCGATTGCGTACTTGGGCGTTGCGGAATCCACCGCGACTCATACTGTCGGACGTGACTTCGTACAGATATCCGCCACCCCAGGGTGGGGAAATTCTCTGGAGGGTTACGTCCGACAGTATCACCACGGCCTCCTGCCGACGACTCCGGCGGCGCTCACCGCCCCCGGGCTGACTGGCCCATCGGGTCTCGTGGTCGTGGTGCCGACCAACCGAGCGCACTGTCGGTCCCGCGAGGTCACGGCCTGGCCTGCCGGACACGGAGTTTAACTGCTCTCACCACAGAGTCGGACTGTGCAGGCCAGCAACGTGTCGAGACAGTGCAACCGGCACAGCGTGTGGTCGAGCGCACGAACAGACCGCCCCCGGGTGACCCCACCACGCCGACAGCGATATATCCGACCCACACCCACGGAGTCGAGTCCCGTGACGACACGAGCGGGGGGTGACGACCGGTGAACGTCGCAGAGAGTATCCGCATCAGCTGGCGTGCCATCACCGGGCACAAGCTGCGCTCGGCGCTGACCACCGTCGGTATCACCATCGGCGTCGGCGCGGTTATCGCGTTCATGGTGCTCGGCGGCGGGTTCAAGGCCGACCTGCTCGTCGGTATCCAGCCCGAGGAAAGTACGACCATCCAGGTCGTGACACAGGCCGGAGCGTTCAACGAACGGACCCTCAGTTCCAGTATCTACACCGAGCACGACGTGGAGCAGGTCGAGCGCATCGAGGGTGTCGACTGGGTCGCCCCGGAGGCGCTGTTGCCGGCCACACAGCTCACACACCACAACGAGACTGTGACCGGCGGGGTCGGCGGGTCGGGTATCTTCGCGGTCAGCGGCTCCGAGCGCGAGCGGTTCGGTCTCGACATCTTCGAGATGGTCGAGGGCGAACCGTTCGACGCCCCCGGCGAGGCGGTGGTCAACGAGCAGATGCGCGACCTGTTCGAGCAGAACCTGACCGTCGGCGACGAGCTGAACATCAGTCTCATCGGCGAGGGGCAACAGACGTTCACCGTCTCCGGGGTCGTCGACGACAACGTGGTTCCGGGTATCCCGCCCCGCGCTATCGTCCCGCTCGACCCACACTACAACGTGACCGTCGAGACAGACCGCGGCGAACAGCGCGCCTTCTCCGGACTGCTCCTGAGCGCCGAGAACCTCGACCGCACGGAGTCGGTCCGCAGCAGTGTCGAGCGGTACTTCCGCGAGGAGTCGGACGCGAGTGCCCTCAAACAGGAGGACCACACCATCGCGGTCCAGACCGTCGAGGACGCTATCGACCACTTCACCGATATTATAAACGAACTCGCGCTGTTTCTCGGCGGCATCGCCGCCATCGCGCTGGTGGTCGGCTCTATCGGTATCGCCAACATCATGATCGTCAGCGTCACCGAGCGCACCCGCGAGATCGGCGTCATGAAAGCCGTTGGTGCACGCGAGCGTGACATCATGCAACTGTTTCTGCTGGAGGCGCTCGTGCTCGGCGTCATCGGCGCAGTCGCGGGGGTGTGTGCCGGTCTCGGCGCGGGCTTTCTGGCCGTGACACTGCTCGGGTGGCCGATGCACTTCCCCGTGGACTGGATGCTGGTTGCCGTGGCCATCGGTGTGCTCGCCAGTGTCGTCTCGGGACTGTACCCGGCCTGGCAGGCCGCACGCGTCGACCCCATCGAGGCGCTTCGCCGGGAGTGACCTGCCGGAGAGCTGTGTCCCGCGCCGACCGCGTCGTCCGGGAGACGAAATACTGACGTGTGGCAGGCGTCCAGTGTGGTGTATCGAGATGACAACAGGAACCGAGAGAGAGGGGCCTGTCGTCGCGGCCACCGACGTCCAACGGACGTACTACCTCGGTGAACCGGTCCACGCCCTCGACGGCATCTCGCTGTCGCTCCCCGACGGCTCGTTCACCGCGGTCATGGGTCCCAGCGGGTCGGGCAAGAGCACGCTGATGAACGTCCTCGGCTGTCTGGACACCCCCGACGAGGGCACTGTCGAGATTGACGGGCACCGTATCTCGGGGCTCTCCGACGCGGAGCGCGCCCGGCTCCGGGGGACCGAGATCGGCTTTGTCTTCCAGACGTTCAACCTGATGCCGCGGCTGAACGCCTCGGAGAACGTCACCCTCCCGCTCGTGTTCAACAGCGATATCGACGAGTCCCGGCACGACCGGGCCGAATCGTTGCTCTCGCGGGTGGGGCTGGGTGACCGACTCGACCACCAGCCAAACGAACTCTCGGGCGGTCAACGCCAGCGGGTGGCTATCGCCCGCGCGCTCGCCAACCAGCCCTCACTCGTGCTCGCCGACGAGCCCACCGGCAACCTCGACACCGACACCGGTGGAGAGATAATGCGCCTGTTCGAGGAACTCAACGCCGACGGTCGTACCATCCTGATGGTGACACACGAGCGCCACGTCGCCGAACACGCAGACCGCATCGTCCACCTCGTCGACGGCCGCATCGAGGAGGTCGAACAGGTCGACACGCCCACCCGTGCCAGCCGAGAGGCCGGGAATCAGCAATGAATGTCGGCGAGAGTCTCCGCATCAGCTGGCGGGCGATAAAGGGCCACAAACTCCGCTCGACGCTGACGACGCTCGGTATCATCATCGGTATCGGCGCGGTCATCGCCTTCCAGGTGTTCGGCGGCGGTCTGCAGGAGGACCTCATCGGCGACATCGAGGAGGAACAGGCCCCCGTCATCACGATACAGACACAGACCGAGGGTGACTTTGGACCCCAGACTGTCGCCACGAACATCTACACGCAGACCGACGTCAACCGCATCGAGAACATCACAGACGTCGCCTACGTCGCCCCCAACGCCGGACTGTCGGCGGAGGAGATTACCTACAACGGTGACACTGTCCGCAGCGGGTTCGGCGGTCTCGGCGGACTGTTCAGTGTCGCCGCGACCCGCGCATCGCTGTTCGATGCCTCGATTTTCAACCTGACCAACGGCACCGCCTTTACCGGGCCGGACGAGGCTGTCCTGAACCGACCGATGCTCGATCTCTTCGACGAACAGCCGGCGGTCGGCGACCAGATCACACTCCGTCTCGATGGGGCCGACGAGCAGTTCACCATCGCCGGTATCGTCGACGACAGCAACACCGGCCCGGAACAGCCGAACGTCTACCTCCCGCTCGACCCGTACTACGACACGACCACCGAGACCCCCCGGGGGACCGAGGAACGGGTCTACCCCAGTATCCTGGTCGGCGCGACGAGTTTCCAGGAACTCGACGGGGTCCAGCGGACCGCCAACAGTTACATGCAAAACGAGTCCGACGCGAAGACGCTGCTCGGGGATACCGGTGACGAGGACCTCACGATAGCGGTCCAGACAATCGAGGAGACACTCGACCAGTTCACCGACATCCTCGACCAGATTACGCTGTTTCTCGGCGGTATCGCCGGCATCTCGCTTTTGGTCGGCTCTATCGGTATCGCCAACATCATGATCGTCAGCGTCACCGAGCGCACCCGCGAGATCGGCATCATGAAAGCCATCGGCGCTCGCGGACGCGACGTTATCCAGTTGTTCCTGGTCGAGGCGCTCGTCCTGGGTATCATCGGTGCCGTCTTCGGGGTCATCGCCGGGTTCGTCTTCGGGTTCGTCGCCATCTGGTGGCTCGGCTGGCCGATGGTCTACCCGCTGGACTGGGCGATCATCGCCGTCGTCGTGGGGGTGCTGGTCGGTATCCTCTCCGGGCTGTACCCGGCCTGGCAGGCCGCCCGTGTCGACCCCATCGAGGCACTCCGGCGGGAGTGAGCCGCCGGGTCCTGCGGTTGCGGTCACCGACGCCCGTATGCGGGTCCTCGCTGTCCAGGGCTGGTCGTGTCGGGGACATCCCCCGACGAGCGAAGCGGTTTTACGTGCAACGAACGTTCGATAAGCTGATGGGTAACGACGGGGATGTCGACCAGTCGAAGCGGTCGACGCTGCGGCGGTTCGCCGCACTCGGAGCGGCCAGCCCCCTCGTGTCGATGGCGGGTGCTGCAGACAGTGACAGCACCGCCCCAGAGGCAATCGCGGGCTACGTCGCGGCCACCCCCGGCGCACACTTCTCGAAGGTCCGTGACGACCTGCAACTCGGGACCGGCGAGACACAGCACCACCTCCGCGAACTCCGGCGCGAGGGAACCGTCGAACACCGCAAGGACGGTGACTACAGCCGGTACTTCCCGGCCGACCGCTTCGACGAGTTCGAACAGGTCGCGCTGGGCTACCTCCGCCGGGACACCCCCCGCGGGATGCTCGTCGCCCTCCTCGAGGACCCCTCGACGAGCGCGGGCGAACTCGCGACACGCCTCGGCGTCTCCAGACCGGCGATCAGCAAGTACGCCGCCCAGCTCGACGAGGCCGGCCTGCTCTCCCGGGCCGACTACACCGTGTCCGAACCCGAGACTGTTCTGCTGTTGCTCGTGCGCTACGCCGACTCCTTTGGCGAGGACGCCGCCCGTCTCGCCGACACCGCCCCGGATATCGTCACCTACAGTCCGCGGGACTGAAACCGCGGTCGTGAGACGGGTACTGACCCCGATAGCCCGCTCAGTCCAGACTGTACCCGTCCTCGCGGGCACGACGGGCTATCTCGTCGGGGGAGACGTGCTCGGCGGGGGGGTCGCCGGTCGCGAGTCGGAGCACGGCGTCGGCGAGTGGCACCGACAGTTCGCGCAGGTCACGACGGTCGAGTTTGTCCAGCGTGTCGCCGTGGGTGTGTCCCCAGCCGCGGTCGTCGGACTCCTCGGCGGAGTAGGCCATCACGCCCGGGACACCCTGCCGGACGAACGGCCAGTGGTCGCTGTGTGGCTCGACAGACCCGTCGACCTCGAGTGGAACGGCCGCCGCGTCGGCGGCCGCCTCGAACGGCGCGGCGAGCCCGTCGAACCCGTTGGTGTAGATACCGAGGTCACGGGCGGTCCCGATGGCATCGCAGTTGACCACCGCCCGCACCCCGTCGAGCGCGGTGTGTTCGACGTGGTTGCGGGAGCCACGCAGGCCGACCTCTTCGGCACCGAAGGTCACGAATCGAACAGCCGTCTCCAAGTCGTCCGCGACGGGGGCGAGCAGTCGGGCGATACCGGCGACGAGGGCACAACCGGCCCCGTTGTCCTGTGCGCCCTCGGCGATGTCGTGGGCGTCGTGGTGGGCGGTGACCAGCACCCGGTCGCGGGTGTCCGGGCCGAGTCGCCCCGAGACGTTCGCCGACGCCCGTGCGGCGTTCTCGCAGTCGACCTGCAGGGTGGCCTCGACCGCCCCACGCTCGGCCTGCCGGGCGAGTCGACGCCCAACCTCCCGTGACAGGCCGGCGGCGGGAATCGCACCCGGTCCGTCCTGGTCGCCGACGTCGCCCGTCGGCGGGAGACAGCCCGGAACGTGGTTGTGGAACAGAAAGCCGGCGGCCCCCGACTCGACCGCGAGGTCGTACTTCTCGCGGCGGTGCAGCCAGCGGTCGTAGTCGTCGGGGGTCCCGCTGGAGACGAGCGCCAGCGCCCCCGACAGGTCGACCGCCTCGAACTCGGCCGGTGTGCCGTGACCCACGTCCACGACCGGACCGGTCACCGCACCCGCCGGGCCACGCGGGAGCGCGAGCACCTGGTGCTGGTGCTCGTAGCGTCTCCCGGACAGGGAGAGTGCGCTGTCGCCGCGCTCCCAGCCCGGAATCTCGAACTGGTCGACACTCACGTCGGACAGCCCTGTCTCGCGGAACGTATCGGCCATCGTCTCGACGGCCGCCCGCTCCCCGTCGCTCCCGGCCATCCGGCTCCCGATGCCGGCGAGTGCCGTGACTGTCTCCCACGCGTCGAACCGGTACCCCGCACCGACAACCTCGTCGGGTAGTTCCATACCACCCTCTTGGTCGCCGGCTACCTGAATCTTGGTGTCCGCTCACCGCGGAGCCGCACGGACGATACCGGTCGTACTGTCGGCTGTACCCTCGTGGAGCGATTCGGCGCGCCGGGGCGGAACTGTGCCACACCAGTATCAGCACGACTCGCGCTGCTGGTCGATAACGTCGAGATGCTCGTCCAGCACGAGCGTGAGCGTCTCGTCGCCGGCGGTGACC
>CAYZGA010000062.1:2236-13668 GCA_964477945.1 uncultured Halobacteriales archaeon | reverse complement strand
TAGTTACACGAGAGAATAAACCGGACGTTGTTCGAGAACTGCTCCATCGTCCGCCTGAGTGCTGCCTGTGCATCACTGGTGTTGTGGGTCAGTATACCGTTTGCCAACATGAAGTTCGGTGTCCCCTCCATACTGATATTGTACGCTTTTCCGCGATGACTGTGTTCAATCTGCTGTACGCGTGCCGTTTCCACAGAACGCAACCCACCGTCGAAGACGAGCGCAGGGTCGAACTCGTCCATCTCCCAGACGGAGATGCCGTGGAACTCTCCGCCGTAGTTCGGGTTATCCTCGCCGGCGAGCCTCCCGTCTGAGAGTTTCTCGACAATTTTTTCACGTCGTTCGTCCGACCACTCGGTTCCGTGCATCGGATTGCTCTCGCCCTGCATCTCGCGGCTGTGACCGTCGTTCTTACACTCGACGGAACAGAACCGACCCGCGGTCCAGTCACCACAAATCTCACAGCGTGATACACCCACATTGTCTCTGAAGTCAGCGACCTCGTCACCCGGGGTCAACTCCCGCAGTTCCTTCTCGACGAGTGTCCCATCTTCACCGAGTACAAAGAACGGGTGGCTGAGACTTGCAAGAACGGTCCGCCCATCCTCGAACTCGACTTCGAAGAAGTCCGCAACGCCGGAATCAACAAGTCTGCCCGTATCCGACTGTATCTCGTTCGTCTCGAAGTCGACCGACGGCATCGGTTCACCACCGGTATCGACCTCCTCTATCGGTTTTATTTCCGGCGACGATGGATAGCCGGCGATCACCTCTGTTCCAGGCGGAACGCACAGCGCGTCCGCCTCGTCAAGGAATATGATACGGTAGTTCGCACCGCCGAAGGAGGTGCGTGCGAAGCTCTTCACACGGTCACGTATCACGTCGATACCACGCTCGTCGGAGGCGTTGAGCTCCAGAAAGTGCTCCTCCCAGTCCTCCCCGTACAGTTCGCGTGCGGTGGCGATGGCAGATGTCGTGTTGTGCATCACCGTCGGCAGTTGGCCGGCAACGTAGTTCCGGGTGTCCGGGACGGTGAGGTCGTAGACACGGCCACCGTCCTCGACACGGTCCACAGACCTCACCTCGTCCAGATAGAGGTCTGTGTCGTCAACCAGATGGAGCGTCCGGAGCGCGCGCAGTGTCTCCATCGATGCCATCTTCGAGAGTCGGGAGTCGAGTCGAGTCGCGACGGTTCCGAACCGGGGAAGCGACGCGATGCTGTGGTCATCGTTGTCGAGTAGAGTGCCGATGTCGGTTCCTCGCAACTGGGTGCCATCCGCGAGACGACTGTACGAGATATCCAGACGCTCGACGATGTCGGTCAGTGTGTCCTGCACCGACGACACCGAACTGTGTGCGTGTCCCATCGACGCGAGGATATCCTGTGTTCGGCGTGCGTACGGTGTCCGGTCCCCACGAGCGTACGCGAGAAGCGTATCTGTTCTGAGGCCCGTCTCCTCGTTGACTGTTCTGCGCGCCTCGACCGGTTCGAGTGCCTCCCTGTTTGTCACCCACCTCGCCGGGATACCCATGATGTCGGTAATCGCAGGGCGAACCTGTACGAGGGCCTCGCGGGCCTCCTGTACGGTTTCGAGTCGCTCGACTGCATCGTCGACGAGTTCGGACACACCCTCCAGGTAACGCTCGCGCCCCGGTGTCTCTGGATTCAGCGTGTCGGGAACGTACGTTTGCTTTCTCAGATTGAGCCGCTGGCACAGCGTGTCGACCGCCTCCTGTGTCGGAATCGTGTCGTTGTTGGGGTTTCCATCTTTGTCCGCGTTATCGGCGAGTCGACTCGCCTTCTCCGCGATCGAGAATCCAACGGCTCTCTGGAACCGCTCCAGATGTGACGCGCCGGAGATATACAGCGTGTGGTACTCTCGCTTTGGGCCCGTACTGTTCGTCGCCGTTTGCTGTCTGTGCTTCCGGCGAGACGGGATGCCGAAACCGGCGAGCAGGTACGAGCAGAGTGTAATGTGAGCTTCGTTTTTTTGTGTCAGTTCGACGATACCCGCGGGCGTGATGTGTGCCTCCGAGTCGAACACCGCCCGCAGAAACGCACGACGACTGTCGGCGTCGGCACGCAGGAGCGCCGACCCGATGCCGTTCCCGCCCCGAGCACTCTCGAACACGTCGAAACACGACTCGAGGTAGTGAACGACTGTCCTGTTGTTGACAGCAACGTACGGAACGTCCTGTTGGACACCCCGGTCAGGGTCGACACCGAACAGTTCATTCGCCAGTTGCGCGAACCGGTCGAGCAACCCGTTGTCGGTGTTGTAGAACTTCACGCGGCCACGTTCGAGTCGGGCCTCGCTGATAGCCAGACCGACGAACTCGGCGAGGTCCGGCGTCAGTTCCCATGGTGGAGTTATTATCGCCGACCGTCTGTTGTTCGCCGGAGCGACGTGCTGGATACCGCTGACGTGTGTGCGGAGTGTGTCTCGCGAGACATCGAGAGACCGCAGATACGAGAGTGGACAGACCGTGCTCGGGGCATCGATGTCCGCGTCGCGGTACTCCCGCATCGCCGCCTGAACAGTCTTTCGTGGTGCGTCGGTGCGTGTCGCAATCTCCGATGCGGTCTCGCCGGTTCGCAGTCCCTCGACAGCGGCCTTCTTCGTGCCGACAAGATTCTCCTCGAACGGAATCCCGTGGCGCCGGGCAAACGCCTCGGTGACGTGTACGAACGTACAGTCGCCGTCCATCTCCGTAACCCAGTCGAGTGTGGTGTCCGTGGGAGGGAGCGGTGCAGAGAGCGGGCGCACGAGTCGGTCACCGTCTGTGAGTGCCGTCGCCTCGCGCCACTCGAACCCGTCGTGCTCTAGCACCAGAAATCGGTGTTCGGGGGTGACTGTCGTATCGGCCCCGTCTCGTGTCGAGACATCCAGAAGTTCGTCTGCAGTGCGACTGAACTGGTGTGACGGTTCGGTGTACTCGAACGACCCCGACTCGGTGAGGGTGAGAACTCGCGTGTCGGTGCTCTCTCGGAACCCGTCAGTATCACCGACGAGGCTGTCGATCCGTGTGAGTCCACTGTCGGTGAGAACCGGTGTCTCACCGGTGACACACTTGCCAACACCTGCTGGGCCTGCGAACAGCATGTTCGGCACCTCGTCGCGGTCGACGTAGTGCCGAAGGCGTTCGACAATGGCATCCTGTCCAACGACCGCCGAGAGTGTCTGTGGACGGTACGTTTCGAGCCAGACCTCCTCGCGGCCACCCCGTGACTGGTCGCCCTCGCTCATGGAGTGTAGGACGAGGGGGCCGGGCATAAACCTCCCGAGACGCCACAGCAGGCACAGACAGCGGAGCGTCGGAGCAAAGCAGCAACACGCTCAAACCCGCACGGACAGTAGCGTCGGGTGTGCAGACGACCGAACTCGCCGGGGAGACGTGTCCCGGGCGCGTCGCCGACCCGTTGGCCCCGTTCGCCGTCGACCGACACGACGTGTCGATGCCCGTTGGCGGGAACCAGGCACCGCCCGACTCCGACGGCGGTCGCGTGGGACGACCCACTGGGGACTGACGGTGCTCGTGTCACTCCACGGATGGACGGTCTCCGGACCGGTCGAGAGGGGACGGTGACCGGGCACCAGTCCCCACGGGTCCGGGCCGCGTGTCGGGCCGACCTGCCGGCGGTGCGGACCGTGCTCGACGGCGGTCTCCTGCAGGTGCCCGACGACCTGACCCCCGCCGTCGACCGGGGGGACGTGCTGGTCGCCGTCTCCCCGACCGGGACGGTGCTCGGCGCGCTGGTGCTGTCGGACACGGCGGTGACTGCTGTGGCCGTCCGGCGACGCCGCCGCGACCAGGGTATCGGGTCGGCACTGGTCACAGCGGCAACGCAGGACCGGGACCGACTCGTCGCGGAGTTCGACGGGCGGGTCGCCCCGTTCTGGCGGTCCATCGGGTTCGAGGTGGAGCCCATCGAGGGGTCGACTCGACTCCGGGGCCGGTACGACGGCTAACCGCGCCGGAGACTCTGTACTGGACGGTATCTCACGTGTGGAGAAGTTGTGCTGTCGACCGCTCGCCGCGCGTGGCGGGCGGACGAGTCAGACACGGGACCCCCGCCTGGCGTCGGCCCGGACGGTAGCCAGCGAGGGGGCTCCGTGGTCGATGCGTGCTCACGCCTTCGAGGTGCGCTCACGTGCGACTTCGGCGATACCCGCGTTCGCAGAGCAACCCGGGCAGGCCCAGATACGGCCGTGCTCGTCTGCGAACACACGGGCGAACCGACGCGAAACGTGCGCACCACAGTGGTCACACTCTGGCATTAGTGTCGCCGGCACCATCCCGCCGGCACTCACTGATTCGACAGGTGAACATATACCGGTACTGCCTATCTGGTTAGGTACACTCGTTGGGCTGTTCCGTACCCCATCAAACCGTGACTTATTGGCGCGGGCCGACAACCCGTGAACAGTATGCCACCGGAGCGCACAGAGGGTGACGGTCCCCGGGACGGCGCGGACAGGACCGACAGGAGACGCCGCCAGTCTACCGAGGAGTACGACGTGGAGGACGTTCTCATGCAACTGGACCGACTCGAAGCAACGGTCACGAGCGAGGCGGAGTACCGCGAGGTAGCCCAGACACGGGAGATGCTCGAACGACTGCCGGGGAGTGACCACATCCACAAGTACACCACCCGCGATGTCGGCGAGGCCGTCGTCGGCAGTATCGTGTTTGCCCTCCCGTTGCTCGTCGAGGGCGGCGTGTTCGAGATCGCGGAGTGGTTCGCCACCACCGCCGTGGGCGGGGTCCCGGTGTTGCTCGTCGCGAACCTCGTGTTCACCGTCGTGCTGACACACGGGTTGCTGTACGCCGTCGACATCCGGACAGTTCGTATCACCGAACCGATTCTCGGGTTCGTGCCCCGCCGACTGGTTGGGGTGCTTGCGGCCGCGCTCGGTGTCGCCGCGGGAACGATGCTCGCGTGGGGTCGACTCCACGAGGGCGACCCGACGACGGTCGAGCGGGTCGGGCGGGTCAGTGTCGTCTGGACCGCCGCAGTCCTCGGTGCCGTTCTCGCGGATATCCTCCCCGGCGAGAGTGAGGGCCGAGATCTCGGTGATCTCGTCGACGACCGGTGACCGGGCGCCCCCGGCACCGGGGGAGACCGCGAGACGACCGGACACCCGTCGATTCACACGCCCGACCAGTTTGTCGGGCGTTCGATATAGCGTCATACAGTTTATTTCGGACGTGTCGCCGGGGGAGGGAATCGGCCGACAGGACGCTGGTGTTATCCGAATCGGGCGAGTACTGTACGGGTATGGTCCGGAACGTCGCGAGCGATATCGCCGAACTGGAGGCGGAGGATTTCTATCTGCTCTCCGGGCTGGAACAGGGGATGCGCTTCTCGGAGTGGGTCGCCGAGGCGAAGATCCCACAGTTCGCCCGCCTGACCGGCGAGGAGGTCGACTACCGTATCGACAGGTGTGAGACCCGCGGATTGCTGGAGCGAAAGACCATCCAGTACGTCGGGTACCAGCTCACCTTCGAGGGGTACGACGCGCTGGCTCTGCACACCTTCGCCGAGCGCGAAACAATCGACGGTGTCGGCGCGCCGCTGGGTGTGGGAAAGGAGAGTGACGTCTACGAGGCCCGCTCGTACCGGCCGCTCGCGCTGAAGTTCCACCGCGAGGGCTACACCGAGTTCCGCGAGGTGAACCGCGAGCGGGAGTACACCGCCGACCACGAGCACGTCTCCTGGCTCTACACCGCCCGGAAAGCCGCCGAACGCGAGTACGAGACACTGGAGAGCCTGTATCCGGCGGTGTCGGTCCCCCGACCGATCGACCACAACCGTCACGCCA
Source organism: uncultured Halobacteriales archaeon (assembly GCA_964477945.1). Lineage (GTDB taxonomy): Archaea > Halobacteriota > Halobacteria > Halobacteriales > Haloarculaceae > Halovenus. The sequence goes on along the minus strand of CAYZGA010000062.1, from coordinate 7,843 downwards.
TCGTCATGGAGCGCATCGACGCGGTCGAACTCGGCCGGTCGAAACTCGAACCCCGGCAGGTCCGACCGGTGCTCGACCTCGTGCTCGAGGAGATGGCGACCACGTACCGCGAGGGGTACGTCCACGCCGACATGAGCGAGTACAACGTCTTCGTCGGCAGTGACGGTGTCACCGTCTTCGACTGGCCACAGGCCGTGCCAACAGATCACGAGAACGCCGACGAACTGCTCGTGCGCGATGTCGAGAACATCGTCGGCTACTTCCAGCGCAAGTACCCCGGCGAACTGCCCGCCGTCGACACCGACGCGCTCGCCGAGTCTATCCGCACTGACAGCTTCGAGAGCTGCGAGGCGTTTCTCCGGTGACCCGACTGTTGTGAGCACCCGCACCAATCTCCCTGTCTCGCCCGTCGTAAACCGTATGTCGCGATATCGAATCCGGTCGTCCGGGTTCGGACCCGTCGGCGGTCACCACCCGCGACAGCAGCGTTTCCGTGCCCCGCGGTCCCCGCACCGACGGCGCGACACCCTGTAGTCACTGGCGGATGTCGAAGGTGAATACCGCAGGAGTCTGTCGGACAGCGTTCACCTCCCGCCCGACGCGACAGCGAAAACGCGTCAGTCCGACACCGAGGCAACCGCGTCGGCGGCGGTCGACCCAACGTGTTCGTAGAACCGTCCACGGACGCTCTCGCTGTGCTGGGACATCTGTGTGATGACCACGACGTGGTCGCGCTCGATTCGGAACACGATGTCGAGTTCGACACCGGAGAACGTTCCGCGCAGGAGAAACTCCGAGTCGTCGTACAGTCCGTCGTGGTTCGGCGATGTCTTCCGGCAGACGTAGCCCGCTCCCTCTCTGAGAGTCGTTCGCAACTCTGCCGGGGTGAGATACCGGTCACGCTTGTCCCGCGCTGTCCTCGTGACGCGAACGTCGTCGAGCGGCGTCCCGTCGCTCACAGGCCAAAGGTGGGTCTTCGGCGTCAAAACGCCACCGGAAACGCGCTGTGTGACCCGCATCGGACCAACCGGCCCACAGAGACTGACAACTTTTTAATGATGCCACCGGAGGTTCGAGACAGATGCAGGTTGGCGTCGACTGGCGGAAGAGCGTGGCCCTTGCCGGCACCGTGGTGAAGTACATCGCCGCCACGATGCTTCTCCCCCTCGGTGTGAGTCTGGTGTACGGGGAGGATACGCTGGTCTTTCTCGCGGCCATCGTGATAACCATCGCCACCGGACTGTTACTCGAGCAGTTCGAGTCCGACGTGGACCTCGGGTCGCGCGAGGCGATTCTGTTCGTCGCACTCGTCTGGGTTGTTGTCTCGGTGATAGGGACCATCCCGTATCTGCTGGCGGGGTTCGGAACGGACTCGACGGTGGGGCTCAGCCTGCACTCCGGCGGTGCGTTCGTGGAGTCGGTGACGAACGCCCTGTTCGAGTCGACCTCGGGGTTCACCACGACCGGGTCGACGGTGCTGGGCGAGATCTCCTTCGAGCAACACTCACACGCCCTGCTGATGTGGCGGCAACTCACCCAGTGGCTCGGCGGGATGGGTATCATCGTTTTGATGGTCGCGATTCTTCCCGAGGTGGCGGTAAACGGGGCGGAGTTCATCGAGTCCGAGGCACCCGGTCCCGAACTCCAGAAGATGACCCCCCGCATCGTCGAGACTGCTCGCCTGCTCTGGCTATTCTACATCGTGTTCACCGCGCTGTATATCGGTCTGCTCTACGCGCTCTCGCTCGCGGGTCCGCCGCTTCTCGACGAGCAGGTCGCGCCGAAGATGGACCTCTACAACGCGGTCGCACACGGACTCACGACGCTCCCGACGGGCGGGTTCTCCCCGCAGGCAGACAGCATCGCGGCGTTCTCGCCGGCGGTGCAGTGGGTCGTGATCCCGTTTATGATTGTCGCCGGGGTCAACTTCGCGCTGTTTTATTTCGTGCTGAAAGGAGAGCCCAGGTCCATCTTCAGGGACCGGGAGTTCCAGACGTATGTCGGGGCGATACTGGGACTCGTCGTCATCCTGTGGGGACTGCTGTTCAGCGGGTCCGCACCGGCGCTGGAACTGGGCGGGAGGACACAGGGTGTGCTGGGGAACTCGCTGCGTCAGGCGGCGTTCCAGGTCGGGGCGCTGATGAACTCCACGGGGTACGCGACGAGTGACTTCGCGCAGTGGGACACGCCCGCACAGATGCTGCTCGTGTTCACGATGTTCATCGGGGGCAGCGCCGGGTCAACCGGCGGCGGCATAAAGATCATCCGGTGGCTGGTCGTGCTCAAGGCGAGTCGTCGCACCCTCGTTCTGACCGCCCGTCCCGAGGCTGTCAGCCCCGTCCGGGTAGGCGGGCGCGTCGTCAGCGAGGAGGCGGTCAGAGGAATCGTCGCGTTCACGTTCCTGTACCTGTTCGTCTTCGCCGTTGCGACCGTGCTGATATCGCTCGACGCCGCGCGGGCCGGGTTCGAACTGGAACCGCTGGAGGCTCTCAGTGCGAGTCTCGCTACCCTCGGGAACATCGGCCCGGGGTTCGGGCTCCTCGGCCCGTTCGGCAGTTTCGAGGGGTTCCCCGTGACGAGCAAACTGCTGATGACGGCGCTCATGTGGCTCGGCCGACTCGAGGTGATCCCCGTGCTCGTGCTGTTTACCGGTGCATTCTGGACCCGGTGACTCCCGCGCCGCCGAGACGACACACGCTCGTCGGTTCGGAACTCCCGTACCGCGTCTCGTCGAACAGACAGCACCGGAATCGGCGCGCCGCCCGTTGTACGACATCCACAACAATTAAATTAGACGCATCAAAAAGAGAGGTAGATGCAGCGGACAGAGAACACCCGGAGGCCAGCGGGACCAGTCGTCCGGTCGAGACCGACGAGAGCAGGCGGCGTCCGGGTCGGAACCGGCAGCGAGGAGGAGGACTGACAGATGGCGTTCGCCGAGATCGTCGTCGTGGCGGCGCTCGCACAGTTGGCCGTGTTGCCGGGCGAGAAGGTGCAGTTCATCATCGCGGGGCTGTCGACACGGTTCAGCCCGTTGCTGGTCGTGGGGGCGGCGGGGCTGGCGTTCGCGCTCTGGACGACACTCGAAATTATCTTTGGACAGGCACTGAAGGGGGTGCTTCCGGAGCTCGGACTGGAGCTTTTCACCGCCGCACTCTTTCTGTTGTTCGCGGTGTTGCTGGCCCGGTCTGCGCCTGCGGCGTCGGGCGCGGCGGAGACCGACGGCGGTGTCGACGACCGCATCGCGGCCATCAGCCCCGAGTTCGAGGTCCGGGGACACACGGTTGGGGGCCGACTCGGCACCTTCCTCACCATCTTCGTGATGATGGCCGCCGGGGAGTTCGGCGACAAGACACAGCTGGTCACCATCGGGCTGGCCGTCGAGTACGGCGCGACACCGGCGATATGGGTCGGCGAGATGCTCGCCATCATCCCGGTGAGTCTGGCGAACGCCTTTCTCTTTCACCGGTTCGCCTACAAGTTCGACATCCGGAAAGCGCACTTCTTCGGGGCGGCGCTGTTTGCCTTCTTCGGGCTCGACACGGTGCTGGCGATACTGACCGGCGTCTCGGTCTGGGAGACGGTCGTCGGTGTGGTCTCGGAGGTCGTTCTCGGAATCGTGTGAGCGTCACGCGCCGACACCGAGGAGTCGGAACAGCGCAAAGAGCAGGTCACCGTACACGAAGGCGAGCACGAGTCCGAGAAAGAGCGGAACGAGAAACGGGATGCCGGGCGACACCCAGGCCACCTCGTCCTCGGTGAGCGTCTCCAGTCCCGCACGGAGCGCCTCGGGCGAGGTGCCGTAGGCGGAGCCCTCGATGTCGGCCAGGAACGTCTCGGCCCCCCAGGCGTCGTCCGGGCGGAAGGTGAGTCGGCTCTCGGGAGCCCAGGGTTCGGCGTCCCCGAAGGCGGTCGCGGTCGTGTCATCGGTCGTGTCGTCCAGCTCCCAGCCGTCGACGGGGATAGCGCCGTCGCCGGGCGGGTCGGGGTCGGGCGACAGCGAGGCGGGGTTCCGGTACCGGTCGGGGTGGTCGCGCAGGTCGGCAAGCGAGACGTTCCGCCAGCGCAGGTACATCCGGACGGCGTCGAGGTCGACCCCGCGGAGGCTGAGATGTGCCGCCACGCCGGACAGCGAGCGGCGCTCGCGCAGCGACCCGTCCGGGAGGTCCAGTAGCGTGCCGTACTCGCCGGTCACCTCGTCCCAGTCGACGGGTTTCGCGACGAACATCCCCGGCGAGAGATAGCCCACCGCCGCGTTCCGGACCGCGAGCCCGACCGGGTACAGCGCGCCCATCAACACCGTGTTCGAGAGAATCGTGATGGAGAACACGCCGACCGATGTCTCGACGACCGGGAGCACCCCGGCGTAGGTTGCGCCGGGCAGCGCGTCCAGCACCGGGCCGAGCGTCCCGTCGAGAGCCGACAGCCGCCAGAGTTCGTAGGTCGGGTAGACCGGGAGCAACAGCGCAATCACGAAAAACGCCTTCGCGTCGGCACCGCCGAACCCGCCGAGCCGCCAGAACACGTACGCCAGCGGAACGACGAACCCGAGTGAGAGGGCCGTCCTCGTGTAGAAGTTCTGCCGCGCGAACGGTTCGACGTCGCCGGTCAGCACGCGGACGAGGTCCCAGGCGAGCAACACTACCCCGAGCACGAGCAACGGCAGCCAGGTCCGGTTGGGGACGCGTCGGGTTCTGATATCCAGCCAGGCGACGTACCCGAACGCCGGAATCGCGAGCAGGCGCAGGATGTCCGGGCCGCTGGCGATGTCGGGCACACTCCCGAGTTGACGGCTGCGGAGTTATGGATTGTGGTCCGGCGCGGTGACCGATACCAACGCTCTTTGCTGATGGCGTCGTACGCCCGGACATGGAAGCGAGTCAGGAGTCGCCCGCGGTGGCGGTTGTCGACTACGGGCTGGGGAATCTCCGGAGTGTCACGCGCGGACTGGAGCGGGCCGGGGCGTCGGTCACACTCGTCGACGACCCGGCGGCACTCGCCGACGCGGACGGCCTCGTGCTGCCGGGTGTGGGTGCGTTCAGCGAGGGGATGGAGAACGCCGGCCCGTTCCGGGAGGCGCTCGCCGAGCAGGCCGCCGGGGGGACACCGCTTTTCGGCATCTGTCTCGGGATGCAGATGCTGCTCTCGACGAGCGAAGAGGCAGTTCACGCCGGCGAGGGGGACGCCGAGGGGCTCGACCTCGTTCCGGGAACGAACCTCAGGTTTCCCGACACGGTGACCGTCCCGCAGATGGGCTGGAACCGGCTCGACGTCGAGCGCGAGCACCCGCTCGTGGACGGTGTCGACGGCGAGTACGCGTACTTTGTCCACTCCTACTACGCCGACCCCGACGACGATGCCGCCGCCGTCGCAACAACCGACTACGGGGTGCGGTTCCCGAGTATCGTCGCCGACGAGTCCGGGACGGTCTTTGGCACCCAGTTTCACCCCGAGAAGTCCGGCGAGACCGGCCTGCGTATCCTCCGGAACTTCGTCGACCTCTGCCGGTAACCAACCCGGGACGGAACGGGGCTGGTCGGCCGGTACCGGACAGCACGGAGCGGACCGGTGTTCTGGGCGATACTCGCCGCCCCGGCCTGAACCTGC
>CAYZGA010000062.1:490-2136 GCA_964477945.1 uncultured Halobacteriales archaeon | reverse complement strand
ACTCGCGGCCGGTGACCTTCCTGATACAGGAGGAGCCAAAGGGACCGTGTTCGCCGGCGTCGAACTGGATGAAGTAACCGGTCGACAGCGAGGCACCGCACCGCCGGCAGGTGAACGACCCCTCGCGCCGGACGACATCGCGCTCGAACCGGAGGAAGGTTTGCGAGCGCGGGCGGACAAGTCCGTCCTCGCGGTCGATGACGCCGCGCACCTCGGCGGTGTCGAGTATCTCGCGGGTGAGCGCGGGGTCGGTGGTGAGCGTCTCGATGCGGTCGACCGCGTCCGCGAGCGACAGTTCGGCGTCCTCGGCGTGGGCGAGCAACGCCACCCCCAGTTCGACCGAGTCCGGACCGCTCCGCGGTCGGTCACCGCCGCTCTCGTCGTCTTCCCCGTCGGTCGACCCGACACCCGCCGGTCGGCTCTCGTCGGTCGGGCCTCCGCTGTCGGGGCCGTCCCCCTCGTCGGTCGACCCGACACTCGCGGGTCCGCTCTCGTCGGAGTCGGGTCCACTCTCGTCGAGGTCGTCGAGTCGGGCCTGTTCGTGGTCGTCGTCGGTCACACGGTCGGAGTTGGTCGGCCACCACAAAGTGTTTGCCGGCGGGGGTCGGACGCCCGATAGATGCATCCAGCGACGAGGCGACAGGCGGCCGCCGTGGCGGGACTGCTCGGGGTTGCCGCCGTTCCCGTGTTCCTGCTCTCACCGGAGGCGGTTGTCGGCCGACTGGAGGGGCTGGCAGACACACCGCTGCTGTTCGGACTGGTGCTGGTGGCGGTGTACCTGGTCCGGCCGTTCCTGCTGTGGCCGATGTCGCTGGTGGCGGTGGTGCTCGGTTACCTCTACGGGCCTGCGCTCGGCGTGCCGGTCGCGCTCGCCGGGGCGCTCCTGACGGCGACACCGCCGTACCTGCTCGGCCGGTACGCCCGAACCGACATCGGCCTGTTCGGGACGCTCAGCGACTCCGGCGCGCGACTGGTCGGTGCCGTCGGTGAGACCCGGAGCGTGCTCGCGGCCCGGTTCTCCCCCGTTCCCGGTGACCCCATCTCCTACTGCGCGGGGATGGCCGGTGTCTCGACCCGCCCGTTCTACCTCGGCACGCTTCTCGGGGAGGTCCCGTGGGCGCTCGTCGCGGTGCTCACCGGGGCCTCCATGCGCTCGCTGTCGCTCACCGAGTTCGCCGTCAGTCCCGAACTCGTCGCGGTGCTCGCCGGGTTCGCGGTGCTCCTGCTCTCCGGTCCGCTGTACAGTCGCGCCCGAACCACGGGGACCTGACCCGTGTGCCGCGGGCGGGATGGCGGACTACGCCGGGACCGCGACCCGTTCGAGAAAGTTACCCACGATGTCGTGGCCGACGGCGGTCAGCACCGACTCGGGGTGGAACTGGACACAGGCGATGGGGTACTCGCGGTGACGGATACCCATCACGAGACCGTCGGCGGTGGCGGTCACCGCGAAGCAGTCGGGCACCTCTGTGGCCGCGAGCGAGTGGTACCGCCCGGCCTGGAACCCCTGGTCGAGTCCCGCGTAGACCCCCTCGCCGTCGTGGTCGACCGGGACCGCCTTTCCGTGGACCGGTTCGGGTGCCCGGCCGACCGTTCCGCCGTAGGCGTGGACCGCGGCCTCCAGTCCGAGACAGACCCCGAGTGTC
>CAYZGA010000062.1:0-480 GCA_964477945.1 uncultured Halobacteriales archaeon | reverse complement strand
CCGGAGCACGTCCAGCGTGACACCGACGTCGCGCTCGTTTCTCGGGTGTCCCGGACCCGGCGAGATGACGATCGCGTCGGGGTCGAACGCCCGCACGTCGGCGAGCGACGCCGTGTTCCGCACTACCTCCGTCTCGGCGTGTTCGCTGACGTACTCGACCAGGTTGTAGGTAAACGAGTCGAAGTTGTCCACGAACAGCACCCGCGGGTCCTGGCTCATCGCGGTCCCTCCTCGCCGCCGGTATCACCGGGGTCAGTCTCGATGCGTTCCAGCGCCGCGAGCACGCCGTCCATCTTTGCCTCGGTCTCGTCGTACTCCGCGGCCGGGTCGCTGTCGGCGACGATACCCGCGCCGGCCCGCACCGTGACCTCCCGGGCGGGGCCTGCGGTGTCCGTGCTGTCGCCGGACGGGCCCGCCGGGGGTGCATCCTCGACTGTCGCCGACCGGATGACGATAGCGAAGTCGGCGTCGTCCTCCCAG
>CAYZGA010000061.1:0-13722 GCA_964477945.1 uncultured Halobacteriales archaeon | reverse complement strand
TGATGAAGAACCGCTACGTCGGCCGGACGTTCATCATGCCGACACAGGACGAGCGCGAGCAGGCCGTTCGGCTCAAGCTCAACCCCATCAAGTCGACCATCGAGGGGCGGTCGGTGACGCTCATCGACGACTCTATTGTCCGGGGGACCACCTCGACACAGTTGCTCGGGTTGCTCGATGAGGCCGGTGCCGAGGAGATTCACGTCCGCATCGGCTCGCCGCCGATCGTCGCCCCCTGTTATCTCGGTATCGACATGGCGAGTCGCGAGGAGCTCATCGCGGCCGACCGGAGTGTCGAGGACATCGAGGCCGACATCGGGGCTGACAGCCTCGCGTACCTCTCGGTCGACGCCATCACGGCCGCGCTCGACCGCGACCGCGAGGACCTGTGTCTCGGCTGTGTCACCGGGGCCTACCCCTACGACGTGCCCGACGAGGAGTGCAACCGCGACGTGACCCGGTCGACTGCCGGAACTGCCGACGACTGACCGCCCGTCGACTGGCACGGCGACCGGGTCGGCGTCCCGGGCCGTGCCGTAACAGGAGCCGAGTTCGGGACCACAACCACGGGCTTAACAGCCTGCCGACCCGAATAACACACAATGAGTGACGGAGGCGACGAGCAGGACAGCCCCCGTGCAGTCGGTCCCGACGGGACCGACCAGAACGCCGACCCGGACGAGCGCGACCGGGAAACCCGCGCGGAGGGAGAGGGTCGGAATGTCGAGCCGGGAGAGACCGTCCCCGGCGGAACCGGTCGGAGTGTCGAGCCGGGCAAGCGCAGACGGAACGTCCGCCCGGACGGCGATGGGGGTCGACAGACCGCGAGCGCAGCGGGGCAGGGGGAGCTGTCTGCGGGTGGTCAGGGGACCACCGAGTTCGCGGGGCGCGTGGACCGCGCGATCCGGGCGATCCGCGAGAGCGAGCGCCGGGTCGACCCCGGCACGCTGCTCGAGTACACCACCGACCGGCGGGACCTGCATCGCTCGGTGCAGTTCCAGTGGGGGCTGTTCGCCGCAGTAATCGCCGGTGTGCTGACCGCGATGATAACGGGCCTCATCGCGGCGCTCGGCGGACCAGTCTCGCTCGGGTTGCTGGTGCTCGTGGTACTTTTCGGTCTCGGGACCGCGTGGGTCGTGTTGCGGTACCGGGCGTGGGTGTACCAGGTCAGGGAGGACTCGCTGTACCTGGAGCGGGGTGTTCTCGTCCACCGGCGGACACACGTCCCGTACGTCCGCATCCAGCACGTCGACACGAGCAGAGGCCCGCTGGAGCGGTGGTTGGGGCTGTCGACGCTGGTCGTCTACACCGCCGGGTCTCGCGGCGCGGACGTCTCGGTCCCCGGACTGGAGCCCGACGAGGCACGTGACCTCCAGCAACGGGTGAAGCGACTCGCTACCGAGGCGGAGGGCGGCGACGCTGTATGAACGGACAACTCGGCCGGGACCTGATGCGGCTGGACTCCCGGTCAGTGCCGTACCGCGTCGCAGAGAACGGGTCGCGTATCGTCGGTGTAATTATCTTCTCGGTGCTGTTCGGCGGGGGTGGGAGTGACGGGCTCTCCGGTATCCTCCTGTTTGCCCTCCTCGGGGTGGTGGTAGTCGGAAGCTACGAGCTGGCGTACGTCCGGCGGTTCACCTACCGGGTGACAGACGACACGTTCGACATCCAGTCCGGCGTGCTCTCGCGACGCGAGCGGGAGATCCCGTTCGAGCGCATCCAGAACGTCGACATCGCACAGAACGTCGTCCAGCGGGCGCTCGGCATCGCCGAGGTGCGCATCGAGACGGCCGGCGGCGGCGCGTCAGAGGCACAGCTCCAGTACGTCAGTCGTGGCGAGGCCACCCGCCTGCAGGAACTCATCAGCGACCGGAAACACGAGGGGAGCGAGCGGGACCCGGGTGCGTCCGACGACATCCTGTTCGAGATGACACGCCGGGAACTGGGTATCCTCGGGCTCACGTCGGCGAATTTCAGGTTCTTTGCAGGTATCGTCGTCCTGTTCTCGCTGGTCGGGTCGGCGGGGGCACAGCGGGCCGAGGCGGCGGTTCCCGAGCCACGGACGCGGCTGTTGTTGCTGCTCGGACCCGCCGTTGCGCTCGGGGTACTGGTGTTGCTGTGGGTGCTGAGTGGGCTCCAGGCCGTGTTGCGGTACTACGATTTCCGGCTGCTGCGCCACGACGAGGAGCTGCGATACGAGCGCGGTCTGCTCCAGCGGTACAACGGGACGATTCCGCTCTCGAAGGTGCAGACGCTGATGATACGCGAGAACCTCCTGATGCGGACCGTCGACTACGCGAGTCTGGTCATCGAGACGGCGGGGTACTCCCCAGGACAGGGCAGTGACAGTGTCGAGTCGGCAGTCCCGATTGCCCGCCGTGACCGGGTCTTCTCGCTCGCGGAGACAATCGAGGACGTGGGTGATGTGAACTTCGAGCGACCACCGAAGCGCGCCCGGACGCGGTACCTCGCCCGGTACACCGTCGCCGTCGCCGTTCTCGTTGCCATCGCCGGTGTGTACCACGCCGTCTCCGGCCGTCTCGACCTGTGGTATCTCGGGGCCGCTCTGCTGGTGCTGGTGCCGCCTGCCGCACACCTCAAGTGGACCCACCTCGGCTACTACTGTGACGACAGACACATCGTGACCCGGCGCGGGTTCTGGACCCGGCGCACCACCATCGTACCCTACTACCGGGTGCAGACGGTCACCGACACGCAGAACGTGTTCCAGCGCCGCCGCGACCTGGCGACGCTCGTCGTCGACACGGCGAGTTCCGGCGGGTTCTGGGGCGGTGAAGCCGTCGCGCTCGATATCGACGCCGACACCGCGCGGAACCTCCGCGAGCAGGTCCACGACCGCTTCCAGGATGCCATCGTCCGTCACACCGAGGCGTTCCGGGGGTCGACCGGCGGGAACCCGGTCGACGCGACGGCCGGTATCGACGGTGGTGACGGTCGGCCCGTGAGCGACGGTGGGTGACCGGTACAGGCGGTAGCGGGCAACGCGGTGCTCGACGACGGGGGTGCGTTCGCCCGGGTCACGCGCTGCCGGCCTGACTGAACGACTCGATGTCGGCGGTGACGTGGATGCTGTCGGGGTAGTCACGCTCGGCCAGTCGGCGGGCGAACTCGTTGTGGTCGACCACCTCGACGACCCGTGTATAGACGGTGTAGCTCCACGGGTCGAACCTGCCCCCGTCGACCGTCTTGTGCTGTGGAACACGGTACCGCTCGGGTGGGTCGGCGTGGGGGCCTCTCAGTTCGACACCCTTTCGCTCGGCCCGTGTCTGTATCTCGGAGACGACAGCGTCGAGCCTGTCGCTGTCGCCGCTTCTGAGGGTGAGCCTGGTCACGAACGGCATACCCCCGTTTTGATGTTCGTTCACTAAACGTGTTCCTCTCTGTCCGCGAGACACGGCCCGTCGGCACCGACCTGCACCACACCCGTCGGGGGCGTACACTCGACAGTATCAGCACCGACGGCATGGCCTGTCATTCCAAACTGTTTTGACGGGCCGTGGGCTTACACGATGGTATGACTGTCCAGGCAGGTGTACTGGGTGCAACAGGGGCGGTGGGCCAGCGTCTCGTCCAGTTGCTCGACCCCCATCCGGAGTTCGACATCGTGTCGCTGACCGCGAGCGACCGCAGTGCCGGGCGACCGTACCGCGAGGTTGCCAAGTGGCGCATCGACGCGCCGATACCGGCAGATGTCGCGGATATGACGGTCACACGGACAGAACCCGACACCGTGCCGGACACAGTCGATATCCTGTTCTCGTCGCTGCCGTCGGACGTCGGCGCAACCGTCGAGTCATCGTTCTGCGAGGCGGGGTACGTGGTCTCCTCGAACTCCTCGAACGCGCGCCGCGAGGACGATATCCCGCTAGTCATCCCCGAGGTCAACGCCGACCACCTCGGACTGCTCGAACGCCAGCGCGACGAGCGGGGGTGGTCGGGTGCGCTCGTGAAGAACCCGAACTGCTCGACGATAACGATGGCACCGCCGCTGGCCGCGCTCGACGAGGGGTTCGGTCTCGACCGTGTCACCGTTGCGACCCTGCAGGCGGTCTCCGGGGCCGGCTACTCCGGGGTCACGTCGATGGAGATTCTGGACAACGCGATTCCACACATCGGGGGCGAGGAGAACAAGATGGAGTTCGAGTCGCGGAAACTGCTCGGCGAGTTCGACGGCGCAACCGTCGACTGGCACGAGATGCGTGTGGACGCGTCCTGCAACCGGATTCCCACGCTCGACGGCCACCTGGAGAACGTCTGGACGGACACCGTCGACCCGGTGAGTGTCGACGCCGCCGCCGCAACGCTCCGCGAGTACCCGGCGCTCGACCTGCCGAGTGCGCCCGAACAACTCGTCCACGTCTTCGACCGGCCGGACCGGCCACAGCCCCGACTCGACCGCAACCGCGAGCAGGGGATGGGTGTCGACGTCGGCGGCATCGAGTCCACCGACGGCGGCGTCCAGTTCAACTGCCTCGCACACAACACCATGCGCGGGGCCGCCGGCGCGTCCGTGCTCAACGGCGAACTGCTACTGGAACGGGGCTACCTCTGAGACGGGCTACTCCGGCGGGGAGTCCTCCTCTGCCGGTGTTCCCTCGTCGGAGCCACGCCTGTAGTAGTACCACGAGACGAGGTAGACACTCGCAGCGGTGTAGAACAGCACCTCGATGACGATGTCGTTCTCGATAACCGCGACCGACTGGTATACGAACAGAACCATCAGGGTAACGAGCAGAACAGCGTACGCGTTGCGGGCGGCGAGTGTCGGCGGTGTGGCCTCGACCATCGAAGGTGCCTACACGACGGTGTCACTTAGCGCCTGTGTCATGCTGTTGGAGGTGAGCCCCTGATACGGTCGTGCGCGACTCTCTACCACCGGGCTGTTGCTGACGGCCTGTTTCACGGGTCGTCCCGTCTGGATCTTCGAGCGGTGCTGAAAGTACTCAGTATCAGCAGTTCTCTCTCGACAGTCTCAGTTTGCACCTGTGCCGGTGGTATAGAGAACACCGGCGGTGTCCGCGGGTCACCCGATACGTCGCCACTCGGAGCCACACTCCGGACAGGTCCGGATCTGACCGATACCGTCGGGATTGTCCATCGTGTCCAGGGTCGTGTCGCAGGTGCTACACCGCAGGCGCTCGTAAGTGTCCTTCTCGATGTCACCGGTCCGCAACCCCTTCCGGACTGATTCCATATCCGGGTGTTGCACGTGCAGGAACATAAACATCGCGTGGTCTGACGGCGTCCGTCGCGCCGGAATCGGGTTCTTTTTTATTACACGACCCAACGTGAGGTAGATGGAGTACGTACAGGAGCGGATTGCGACGTTACACGCCTACGACAGCCCCGAGCCGTCGGTGCCGGTGGGGCGGGCGGCGGTTGTCGTCCCGCTCGCCGACGGGGACTGGGGGACGCCGGCCGCCGGGGGGGTGTTCGCCGCGCTGGAGCAAGCCGACCCGGGCCGGGTGGTCGTGGCGCTCCGGGCTGACCCCGGGGGGGTCGGCGGGGCAGTCGACTGGCTGGAGCGGTTCGACCTGTCGCTCTCGGTGCTGTGGTGTGACGCGCCGGCCGTCGAGGCGGTGCTCGCAGACGCAGGTGTCACGAGCGAGGATGCGGACGGAAAGGGCCGTGACGTCTGGCTCGCGCTCGGCGTGGCGAGTGACGCCGAGCACGTCGTGGTCCACGACGCCGACGCGACCACCTACGACCGCACGCACCTCTCGCGGTTGCTGTTCCCGCTGACCCGTGGCTACGAGTTCTCGAAAGGCTACTACGCGCGGGTCGAGAACGACCGCCTGTACGGTCGCCTCTGTCGGCTGTTCGTGATACCGCTCGTGCGGACACTCGCCGCCGCACACGACACCGACCTGCTCGCGTACCTGTCGGCGTTTCGCTACCCGCTGGCCGGCGAGTTCGCAACGACCGGCGACCTGGCACGGCGTCTCCGGGTCCCGCGTGGCTGGGGGCTCGAACTCGGCACGCTCGGCGACGTGTTCGACCACGTGGGCTTTGCCGGCACGGCACAGGTCGACCTCGGGACACACGAACACGACCACCGGCCCGTCGCCGGCAGGTCCGGACTCGGCAGGATGGCCCGCGAGGTCGGTCAGACGCTGTTTACCGTTCTGGAGGAGCGGCACGTCGACCCCGACTACGCCACCCTGCCCGACCGCTACGGGTCGCGTGGCCGCCGCCTCGTCGAGCAGTACGCCGCCGACGCGGCGTTCAACGGTCTCAACCACGACGCCGCGGCCGAGTGTGCGCAGGTCGAGCGGTACGGCGACGCCATCGCCCCGCCCAGGCGCGACAACCGACTGCCAGCGTGGCGAGACACCCCACTCGACCCCGGGCGCGTCGCGGACCGCTCCCGCGAGGCGCTCGCAGGCGTGGGCGCGACACCCCGCTGACGAGGAGCGCCACAGTCGCACCCGTTCTGACTATCCCGACACGATGCGGTTGTCGGGGCAACAGCTATACCCGCCCGGGTGCAGCCGTGCGTATGGAGCTCTCGGGGGACGAACTCGCAGGCGTGGTCGACCTGTTCGGCGCGCTGACCCGGGCCGAGCTCGGCGAGGCGCTCGCGGAACTGGCCTACAAGCAGGGCGAGGCGTACGACCCGGACGGGTTCGCCACCGAGATAGAGACCGCCGTCGACCGGTACCATCTGGTCGAACTCGACGCCGGTCTCGTCACGGACGAACCGGTGCTGGTCGCCGGTCCCGGCGCGTTCCCGACCCTGCCCGCCGGCGCGGCGGACCTCACACACATCCTCGATATCGACCCGCGGGCGGTCGACCGGTCGACCGCGGGCGAGGCGGTGCTCGACCGGTTCAGGGCCGACGCCGCCGCGGCAGTCGACGCCGCCGACCCCGAACGGGTCGAGCATCTCGTCGACGTGAGCTACGAACTCGAGGCGTGGGCTAACGTCGACCTCTCGGCCGAGCGTGACCACCTCGACAGGGTGGCGTGAGACCGCTCCGGCTCACCCTCGTCGTGTCGTGTTCGCGCCGAGGTCGGTGAGCAGGTCGAAGAAGTCGGGAAAGGAGACGTCGACGTGCTCCGCGCCGGTGACCGTCGTCGTGCCCTCGGCCACGAGTCCGGCGACCGACAGCGCCATGACGACCCGGTGGTCGCGGCGGCCGTCGACGGTGGTCCCCTGCAGGTCACTCTCCCCGCCGCGGACGACGAGCGTTGCCTCCCGTTCCTCGACGGTCGCGCCCATGCGGTCGAGCGCTTCGGCCATCGCGCTGACACGGTCGGTCTCCTTGTAGCGGACGTGTTCGCAGTCTGCGATGGTCGTCGTGCCGTCGGCGGCCGCACCCAGCACGGCGAGTGTCGGTAGCAGGTCGGGGGTGTCGGCGACACTCACCTCGATACCCTGCAGGTCGCTCCGGGAGACAGTGAGTTCGCCGGCCTCGCGGTCCCAGTCGACCGGTGCACCCATCCGTTCGAGCGCGTCGACGATGGCCTGGTCGCCCTGCGCGCTCGGGTAGATACCGGTGACGGTCACCGACTCGCCGGCGAGCGCGCCGGCGGCGAGCAGGTACGAACACGACGAGAAGTCACCCGGCACGGTGTAGCTGTCGGCCCGGTACGAGCCGCGACCGCCAACCGAGAACCCGCGACCGGTCCGGCGGGCGCTGACACCGAACGCGTCGAGCAGTTCGAGCGTGATGTCGACGTACGGGGCGGATTTGAGCGCCGTCTGGAGGCTGATGTCGACGCCGGCGTCGGTGGCCGGGCCGGCCATCAGCAGTGCCGTCACGAACTGCGAGGAGACGTCACCGGGGATGGCGGCGCTTCCGCCGAGCATCGGGCCGCCGACGACCAGCGGGGCCTGCCCGTTGTCTCGCGTGCTCTCGGCCCGCCCGCCCAGTTGCTCGATTGCCCGGAGCAACGGTCCCTGCGGGCGCGAGCGGAGCGACCCGTCGCCGGTCAGCACCGTCTGCCCGTCCGCGAGCGCCGCCGTCGCCGTCGCCAGCCGTATCGTCGTCCCGCTGTTCGCACAGTCGACAACGTCGTCGGGCACCGCGGGGTCACCGTCGAACCCGTCGACGACCAGCGCTCCGTCCCGCCGGTCGACAGACCCGCCGAACGCCTCGACGGCACGCATCGTCGCGCGCGTGTCGGCACTCACCAGCGGGTCCCGGACCGTTGCGCCCTCGCCGTAGCCGGCGGCGAGGATCGCCCTGTGCGTGTAGCTCTTCGACGGTGGTGCCCGCACGCGCCCCGCGAGCGTCGACGGGCCGACCTCGACATCCATACCTGTGGGTCGTCGTCGGCTCGTTTCAGGCTGTCGGAGGACCACGCGAGCCTGTATCCGCCCGTTTTAATATCGGGCCGACCGTTCGTGTACGTATGAGTTTCGCGGAGATGGACGTCGACAGTATCTGGATGGACGGCGAGTTCGTCAGCTGGGACGAGGCGGAGGTGCACGTGCTGACCCACGCACTGCACTACGGGACCGGGGTCTTCGAGGGCGCGCGCTGTTACGACACCACCGAGGGACCGGCCATCTTCCACTGGGAGGAGCATCTCGACCGGCTGTACGACTCGGCAAAGTTCTACGAGATGGAAATCCCGTTCAGTCGTGACGAACTCACCGAGGCGACGGTCGAGCTCATCGAGCGCCAGAACCTCGCGTCCTGTTACATCCGACCCATCGCCTTCTACGGGTACGACAGACTCGGCGTGAACCCGGACGGACTGCCGGTGCGGGTCAGCATCGCCGCCTGGCCGTGGGGTGCGTACCTCGGCGAGGAGGCCCTGGAGAACGGGGTCGACGTGAAGGTGGTCTCGTGGCGCAAGTACAGCTCCGACGTGATTCCGACGAACGCGAAGACCACCGGGACCTACGTCAACAGCGTGCTGGCCTCCCAAGAGGCCAGCAACAACGGCTACGTCGAGGGAATCCTGCTGAACCAGGAGGGGAACGTCGCAGAAGGTCCCGGCGAGAATATCTTCCTGGTCCGGGACGGCGAGCTCTACACGCCGGGGCTGGCCGAGTCCATCCTCAGCGGGATTACCCGCGAGGTGATCATCGAACTGGCCCGGGACCACGGCTACACCGTCCACGACGGGGCCACCATCTCGCGGGGCGAACTCTACACCGCCGACGAGCTGTTTTTCACCGGGACCGCGGCCGAGGTGACACCCATCCGTTCTGTCGACGACAAGCAGATCGGCACCGGCACGAAGGGGCCGGTCACCGACGAACTCCAGTCGGCGTTTTTCGATATCGTGAACACGGTCCCGGAGGCGTACAGCCACTGGTTCACCGAGGTATAGCACCCGTCGACCGGGGGTTCGGAGCCGAGTCCCGTCGCGTGTCGGGGGAGCGCGTGTCGACCCGGGGAGTTTTTTGTCGCGCGAGCGCGAGCAACAGGTGATGGTCACTCCCGTCAACGGCATCTTCGGCGTCGGGGCACTCGCCGGCGTCGCGCTGTGTCTGATTGGGTACTACGGCTACCGGGAGTACGACGAACTCGGTGTCGAGGCGTTCTCGGCGTTTGTCGTGTTGCTCGGGTGTAGCGCGGTGGCCGGCGGCGCACTCGGTATCGCGGGTGTGACCGCCGGTGGAGCGGACGGGTTCGCAATCTGGCCGCAGGTCGCCACACTGCTGTGGGCCGTCTCGGCGCTGCCGTGGGTGTTGTTCGCGGCCCGGTACACCGGCCGGTTCGTCGACATCCAGCGGCGCAGGGTCGCGCTGCTGGCGGTCCCGTATCTCGGGCTCGTCCCGGGGCTGGTACTGCTCGTGATGGACATCGGCACCACCACCGTGAACATCGTCACGTCGGTCGTGTTCGTCTACTGTCTGGCGCTCGTGCTGGTCGGTGTCTACCTGCTGGTCCGGACGACCTACAGGTACGGCCAGTTCTCGGTCCGACAGGGCACGACGCTGTCGGTCGCACCCGTCGGGACCCTCATCGTGCTGAACGCGCTCAGTATCCTCACCGGCGAATCCGAGTTGGGGGCTGCCGTGCTGTTCACCGCCGTGTTCGCGCTCTCGGCACTGTCGCTTGCTGTCGCCGTGTGGCGACAGGACGTGTTCGCCGCCTCGCCCGCCGCGGGAACGCTCGGCGAACGGACCGTGCTCAGGGAGACCGACGACATCGTGTTCGTGGTGGACGACCACGAGCGACCCGTCCGACTCAACCAGACGGCCGTGGAGACACTGGGGGTGAGCCGCGACGAGGCGTTCGACGGGGACCTCGTGTCCATTCTGGGCTACGACGTGGACACGCTACAGGAACGGGCGACCGTCTCGCTGGAAACCGGAGAGGGTGTCCGGCAGTACGACCCGCAGGTGTCGGTGTTCGAACGCGGGGACTGCGAACTCGGGGCACTGGTGGACCTGCGTGACGTGACAGACCGCGAACTCCGCGAACAGCGCCTCTCGGTGCTCAACCGTGTCCTCCGGCACAACCTCCGGAACAAGGTCGACGTGCTGAAAGCCCGGACGGAGGTGCTCGACGAGGATCTCGACGGCGAGTACACGACCCACACCCGGACGCTCGCGGAAACCGCCGAGGACATCGCGAAACTGGGGCGCAACGCCCGTCGCATCGACCAGTTCGTCGCCGAGGACACCGAGGAGACCACCGTCGACGTGGTCGAGTCCATCTCGGAGACGCTCGACACCGTCGACACGGACAGGCCGGACCTCGAGATCACGCTCGACACACCGGAGTCGCTCCCGGTCGAGACAAACAGGCGGGCACTGGGGGCCGCACTGCGGAGTGCGCTGGACAACGCGACCACCTACGCCGACGGCGAGGTGACCGTCTCCGTGGAACCGAAACGAGGGTACTGCTCGGTCCGCATCGCTGACGACGGCCCGGGGATTCCGTCGGGGGAACTCGACTCGCTCGACAGCGGCGACGAGGAGCCACTGAGTCACAGCACCGGACTCGGTCTCTGGCAACTCAAGTGGGCTGTCACCACGCTCGGCGGAGGACTCTCGTTCGACACCTCGGAAGGCACCACGGTCGAGATTACGATTCCCGACCGGGGCAGCGAGGCGTGACTGTCCTGAACGGGTGGACTCGCGACATTTCGAAAAAAGACCGCCAGCAGGGCAACGCCTCGGTGTGAGTGGCGGCGGACCGTCAGGGCCAGTCGTCGTGGGTGTCCTCCTGCGGGTCGACGGTCGCGGTCGCAGTTGCGAGTTCCCAGTCCGCGGCGTCGGCGGCAGTCTCGACATCGACGTACTCCCAGTCGGCCTCCCCGGCGAGGCTCCGGTCGTCTGCCTCGGTGCCGACGAGCACGTACCGCTCGCTGTCGAACTGTGTCTTGATGTTGACCAGACTCTCCTCGCGACTCCGCGGACCTGAAAAGAAGTCCTGTCGGATCCGGTGTTTGCGCGTGAAGTTCGTCACCACGTACGTCGGCTCGGACGAGATGACGCCGACGTAGTTGGTCCACTGTCGCGCGCCGGTGAACACCGCCTGCGGGTCCTCGAGTGCCTTCAGCGCCTCCAGGTCGAACGCGAGTGTCATGTCGGTGCTGCCGCCGTCCATACCCACAGGTGGGCAACACACCCGAATAAGACCGTCGGTCCTCGCGCTCTCCGCCCGACGGTCACGCCGGAACGGGGTCGTCACGGGTTCACGCCGAATTCGTCGGTTGTCGATGCAGTATTCGACAGATTTATTCGTCGGGCTGGCTTCGCTCGGACACATGACCGGCCGGACACAGGAACAGCCGGGTCAGATACCGGAGCAGGAGAGTGGGAGACGCGGGGAACTCGCCGAGCGGATCGCCGGCGAGATAGCACTCAGCGAGGACCCGGGGGCGACGATGCAGAAGTGGCGCACCGAGTTCGAGGTGGCACAGGCCGACCTCGCGGCGGCACTGGACGTTTCGCCCTCGGTGGTGTCGGACTACGAGGGGGGTCGTCGGGCCAACCCCGGTATCGGGGTCGTCCGGCGGACAGTCGAGACACTGCTTGATATCGACGAGCGCCGCGGCGGCGAGCACATCCGGCGGTACGCCCGCGTGCTCTCGGCGGGGTTCGACAGGGAGGCCGTTCGTGACCTCCGCGAGTACCCCTCGACGGTGGCACTCGACCGCTACTACGATGTCATCGGCGCGACAGAGCTGGTCGAGGGCGACCGGGAGACCATCGCCGGTCACACCGTCATCGACAGTATCACCGCGATCCAGCAGCTCTCGGGCGAGGAGTTCTACGACCTCTACGGCCGGAGTACGAACCGTGCGCTGGTGTTTACCGGTGTGACACGCGGCGAGTCACCGCTCGTGGCGCTGCGCGTGGTCACGCAGACACCACACGCCGTTGTTCTCCACGGCATCGACGAGGACGCACTCTGGGAGCACGCTCCCGCGCTCGCCCGCCGGGACGGAATCTCGCTTGCACTCTGCGAGACCGAACTCGACGAGATGCTCGACAGCCACCGCCAGCTCCCGTAACCCGGGGCCAGGCGGGGCTCAGCCAGGTGGCTCCGACGGGTCCTCCGGGTCGTCGTCCTCGTGGGTGTTTGCGGTGTCGTTATCGGTCCCGTCGGAGCTGTTGTCGGTGTCGTTGCCGTCCTGTTGCGCGTCACTCACGGGGTCAGTGCCCTCCTCGAAGTAGTCGAGCGCCTGCAACACGACCAGCGGCCCGATCAGGAACACGAACACCATCACGGTCAGGCCCACGCCGAACCGGACAATCGGCGATTCGGGGAGGAGTGCGTTCCAGAACCGCGTCACCGGTCCCTCGATCTGTCGCCAGGCCCAGTAGTAGAACCGCGCCACGTAGACCAGCAGGCCGATAACGAGGACGGTCCCGAGAACGACCCCGACACCGAGAACAACGGGTTCGGGTGCATCGTTCACCACCTCGCTGGCCCGGTCGACCGCAGTCTCGAACTGACCGGGCGCGAGCACTCGCACGAGCACCACGACGGTGACGATGCCTGCGAGTCCCGCGAGCCGTCGCCTCGTCATCGTGTTCGCTTCGACCCAGAGCCACCTAAACGCCACTGCCGTTGCAGCGACACGATGGCAGGGCTGTTTTGGCCGTGGCCCCGCAACGAACCGTATGGACCTGGACAGATTCGACTCGCGCCGGTCGACAGTCTACGCGCCGCGTGGCGTCGTCGCGACCAGTCAGCCACTCGCCGCCGAGGCGGGGGCGACCACCCTCCGCGAGGGCGGAAACGCCTTCGACGCGGCGGTGGCGACGGCGGCGACACTGAACGTCGTCGAACCGACGAGTACCGGTCTCGGCGGCGACGTGTTCGCCTGCTATCGCACCGCCGACGGCGAGGTCGGCGGGATGCGCGCCTGTGGTCATGCCCCCGCGGGCGCGACACGCGAGAAGGTTCGTAAGGCCGTCGACGAGGATGCCGAGACAGTCTACGGCGATGACCGTACGCGCGAGGGCGTAACGATGCCCGACCAGGGACCACATACCGTCACCGTCCCCGGCACGGCCCGCGGGTGGGAAGCAACGCTGGACAAACACGGTCGGTTCGGCCTTGGCGACGTTCTCGGCCCGGCAATCGAGTACGCAATCGAGGGCTACCCAGTCACCGAAGTCGTCTCCGAGCAGTGGCAGCACGGCGAGGAACTATTCACCGACGACAATGCCCGCGAGGCGTATCTCTTCGACGGCGAGGCACCCGACCCCGGCCAGCACGTCACCCTCCCGAAACTCGGGCGTTCGCTCGAACGCATCGCCGAGGAGGGCGCAGACGT
>CAYZGA010000060.1:0-14172 GCA_964477945.1 uncultured Halobacteriales archaeon | reverse complement strand
CTCCCGCCCGATGACGGACTGGAACTCCCGGACCATCCGCGGGAACGGGTCCGGACCGACCGCACTCCCGACGAGGTAGTGTGTCTCCTCGGTGTTGGCGACCAGGTCCTCCAGCGCGGCGTCGACAGCCTCCGCCAGTCCCTCGTTGCCCCGGGTGACCTGCTCGACCTCCGCCCCGAGCAGTCGCATCCGGAAGACGTTCATCTCCTGGCGCTGGATGTCCTGGCGACCCATGTAGACGGTGGTGTCCAGGTCCAGCAGCGCACCCACCATCGCCGTCGCGGTGCCGTGCTGTCCCGCACCGGTCTCGGCGATGAGGCGCTCCTTGCCGGCGCGTTTCGCCAGCAACCCCTGCCCGAGGGTGTTGTTCAGTTTGTGTGCTCCGCCGTGCAGGAGGTCCTCGTGTTTGAAGTAGATATCCGCCCCGTAGCGCTCGCTCAGCGTCTCGGCTTTGAACACCGGCGTCGGGCGACCGCCGTAGTGTTCGAGCAGTCGCTCGAACTCCGCCCAGAACTCCTCGGACTCGATCGCCGCCTCGAACCCGGCGGCCAGTTCCGCGAGCGGTTCCTCCAGCGGTTCGGGGACGTGTCTCCCCCCGAACGTCTCGAACGTTCCGTCTGTTGCCATACCTGTACTCTCGGTTCGCACGCTCATGAATGTTTCTGCCCACCAGTGAACACATCTGACTGTCTCCGGTCCAGGTCCTCGTCTGCCGGTGGCCCCCGGCGTGTCACTGCGGTCGCGCCCGGGTTCCGTCCCACCGGACCCGTTGTTCGACGGCGAGCTTCTCGAGGTGTGCCACGACCGTCGCCTCTGCCAGTGCGAACACCTCGGAGACATCTTTCTCGTAGGCGGCCGCCACGATGTCGGCGGGGCGTTCGTGGCCGGCCCGGACCGCCCCGAGGACCCGCTGCTCGCGGTCGAGTCGGTGTTCGAGGAGGCGCTCGCAGGTGGCCCGGGGTTTCTCGATAACGGGACCGTGAGCGGGCAGGAGGCGTCGCGGGTTCCGCGCGTGGACGCGGCGGAGCGAACTCAGGTAGGCGCGCATATCACCCTCGGGTGCGCCGACGACGACACTCCCCGCGGCAACCGCGAGGTCACCGGTCAGCCAGTCGTCGCCGGCGACGAGGGCAACGTGTTCGGGGGCGTGTCCCGGTGTGTCGACCACCCCGACACCGCCGGCAACCGGGAGTCGGTCCCCGGGACGGAACAGTCGGTCAGGGGCAATGCCGGTCGCGGTCTCGAACGCACCGGTGCGACCGGCCCGTGCCCAGACCGTCAGTCCGTTACGCTCGGCGTACGCGGCAACAGCACCGACGTGGTCGGGATGGTGGTGGGTAACGGCGACGTGCCCGACGGCCCGCTCGTCCACCGTGGTGTCGAGTTCGTCACTCCGGGCTGCGGGGTCGACCAGCAGCGCCTCGTCGTCCGCACCCGCGACGACGTGTGCCGTCGTCTGTCCCGACGGTGACCGGGTCGGTCCGGCAACCTGGGCGCGCGTGACCGAGACGCGATTGCTCATCAGCGTATCCTCGACTCGTACTGTCTCCGGCCCAGAACAGTTGGCGCGACGCTGTTCACACCCGCTACTCAACGGGCGAGCATGTAAACCTGTTTCCGTGCGTCCTGCAGGCTGTGCCGGGCGCTCACCAGGTCGCGCTCCTGCAGACGGGTCAGCGCGTACCGTACCGTCCGGTCGGGCAACAGTGACTCCTCGGCGAGTTGTGCCTGCGAGAGGGGTTCGTCAACCTCGAGAACCTTCGCCACTAGCTTCGCACTCGGCGGTAACTCCCGCAACCGCTCGCGGTACTCCTCCTCGGAGAGCGCCCTCTCACTCCCCGATCTATCGGTAGTTGTGCTCATACATCCTCGTCGGGTAGGTCGGTTTGTAAGCGTTGGCTATATGCACATCGGTACACTGCATAGTATTAATACACATACTTATTTTTCGCACAGCCGGTGCGGTGAGCCCTGTCCGCCGGCGGTCCGCCCCGGTTCCAGTAGCATTTTAATCCCCGACACACGAGTGAGGGACGTGAAAGGGGAAGAGTGGTATCAGGCCGAGGATGTCGCCGAGTCCTACGACGAGAAGCGCTTCTCGCGTGGTGGGCAACTCATCGACCGGCGCGAGAAGCGGGCAGTACTAGACGCTCTGAGTCCGGTCGAGGGTCGCGAGATACTGGAGATCGCCTGCGGAACGGGTCGGTTCACGACGATGCTCGCGGAGCAGGGGGCCGACATCGTGGGACTGGACATCTCGGAACCGATGCTCCAGCAGGGCCGGGACCGTGCCCGGTCGGCTGGTGTCGCCGACCACCTCCAGTTTCTGCGCGGTGACGCGGAGCGGTTGCCGTTTCCCGACGACCAGTTCGATGCCGTGCTCGCTATGCGGTTCTTCCACATCGCGGACACCCCCGAGACGTTTCTCTCGGAGATGCGCCGGGTGACCCGCGAGCGGATCGTGTTCGACACGTTCAACGATTACTCGACCCGGATGCTCTACAACTGGGCGCTCCCGATGGGGTCGAGTCTGTACACGGCCGACGAGGTGCAGTGGTGGCTCCACGACACCGGACTGGAACTGGCCGGCGTGGAACACGACTGGATTATCCCGTACGGCTTCTTCAGGCAGGCACCGAACCCCGTCGCCTCGGCGTTTCGTCACCTGGACCGTGCGGTTGTCGACACCGCCGTTGGCGAGCGTGCGGCCTCTGTCTCGTACTGGACGGCGACACTGCCGGACTGACCGTCTGCGGTCTGCCCACCCGACCTGACGTGCCTGGCGCTGTTCCTGCCCCCGTCAGAGCTGAGTCCCGGTTCCATCGGCAGTAACCTGTACACACCACCCTAGCTCCGGGTCGCGCCACCGTCGACGGGTACCGCGGCGCCGTTGACGAAACTCGCCCGCTCGCTGAGGAGAAAGGCGACGACGTCACCGAGTTCGCGCGGGTCGCCGATGCGGTCGAGCGGGTTGTCGGCGGCCCACTCCCGGTAGCCCGCCTCGTAGTCGGGAACGTCACCGCGGTCGACAGACGCCTCGATGAGCTGTTCGATGCGTGCGGTCTCGTGTGGCCCGGGTCGTGCCGTGTTGACCCTGACCTCGGGTGCGAGCTCCCGGGCCAGTGTCTTCACCAGCCCCTCGACGGCCCGCCGAACGGCGTTCGACAGCACCAGGTCGTCGGCAACCTCCTTCACCGTCCGGGAGGTGATGGCGACGGCACTCCCCCCCGACCCGCGGAGGTGGGGGTATGCCTCCCGGAGTGTCCAGACCACACTCATCACCAGCATATCGTAGGCCCGGTACCAGTCGCCGTCGTCGGTCTCCAGAAACGGGCCGCTCGGCGGGCCGCCCGCACTCGTGACGACGTGGTCCAGTCCGCCGAAGGTATCGACAGTCTCCTCGACGAGCGCCGTCACCGCCGCCGGGTCGGTGATGTCGGCCTCGACGGTCAGCACCTCGCCCGTGCCGGTCTCGCGCAGTTGCTCACCCGCGGCGTCGAGGTGTGACTCCGTCCGACCACAGACCGCGACGTGGGCATCTTCGGCGGCCAGTGCCGTTGCGCTCGCGAGTCCGAGTCCGCTGCTCGCGGCTGTACACAGTGCGACGTTTCCCTCCAGTCCGAGGTCCATACTCTTGCTTGGTCGGCCCCGAACCTTAATTTTCGTCTCCAAGGCACGCACGCGATGTCCGTAACCGGGTCCAGCCCCCGGTATGGGGCGGTACGGCGCTGGTCGCCGGCGGTTGTCAGTCCGGGTCGGGTCCGGGTCGGCCGGCGAGGAACCGCTGTTCGATATCCGGCGTGGGCATCATACACCGCTCGCGCTTGCCGAACCAGCGGTAGCGCCGGTTGGCCACGAAGTCGTAGACGAGGTTCCGCAGACCCGCCGGCACGAGTCCGGTCGGCCGGAGGAGACTGTAGGGCAGTCCGAGATACCGGGTCGCCCGAATCGCCGCGTCCGACTTCGCGTAGCACTCGCCGTTCTCGACGAGCACCACCGAGTCCATCCTGTTGCCCTCGTACTCACAGGCGTCGAGCAGGTCCTGCGCGACGGCCGACTGGAGCGGGGCGAACCGGAACTGTGCCTCGGGGTCGCGCTCGATGATGAACTGCACCGACCAGTTACAGAGGTTGCAGACCCCGTCGAACAGCAAGACCGGGTGCTCCTCCGACACCGCCACAGGGTCGCCCGTCTCGCCGTGGCTCCCCAGCGTGCGGTCGCCGTCGGAGTCCGGGGTCCCCCCGCTCGGGTCGTCGGTACCGTCCGCTGCCGCATCGCTACCCGTGTCACCTGTCATTGCACGGGTGTACGCGTCCGCTCGTGTTGAGCGTTTGGTCCTCGCCGAAACGGCGTCTCGTGTGCGGTGTCCGGTGCTGTCGGTGGGCGGTCCCCGCCGCGGCTGTCGCCACCTACGATGTGTGGACTGCCCGGGCAGGTTCGGAACAGCCGCCCGGTCCATCTGCCGGGGCCGCCGCATCCTGGGGGTCCGCAACCACTAAACGCCGCTCATCCCAAACGAGAGCGATGACCGACTGGACGGAGAAGCACCGGCCGTCGTCGCTCTCGGAGTTGCGGGGTAACAATACGGCCCGTGACGAGTTGCGGGAGTGGGCCGACACCTGGGAGGACCACCGCGAGGCGGTGGTGTTGCACGGGCCGCCGGGGGTGGGCAAGACGTCGGCGGCCCACGCGCTGGCGGCCGACCGTGGCTGGCCGACAATCGAGTTCAACGCGTCGGACTCGCGCACGAAAGACGTCATCGAGCGGGTCGCCGGCGAGGCGGCCCGGAGCGGCACACTGACCGCCGGCGGGGGTGGCCGGCGACTCCTCATCATGGACGAGGCGGACAATATCCACGGCAACGCCGACCGAGGTGGTGCACGGGCGACGACAGCCCTCGTGAAAGACGCCGGACAGCCGGTCGTGCTCGTGGCAAACGACTTCTACGACATGTCGAAGGGGTTGCGAAACGCCTGCCAGGATATCGAGTTCCGCCCCGTCTCGAAACGCTCCATCCGGCCGGTGTTGCGCGACCTCTGTCGCAAGGAGGGAATCGAGTACGAGACAGAGGCGCTCGAGACAATCGCCGAACAGAACAGCGGTGACCTGCGGGGTGCGATAAACGACCTGCAGGCGCTCTCCGAGGGCCGGGACCGACTGACAGCCGACGACGTGATCACCGGCGAGCGCGACCAGACCGAGGGTATCTTCGACTTTCTCGACGATGTTCTAAAGGAGGCCGGACCCGAGGAGGCGCTCCGGGCGAGTTACGATGTCGACGAGACACCCGACGACCTGATCAACTGGATCGAGGACAACATGCCGAAAGACTACGAGGGGCGGGAACTCGCGGCGGCGTACGGCTTTCTGGCAAACGCGGACCGCTGGCTCGGCCGGGTGCGCGTGACACAGAACTACAGCTACTGGCGGTACGCGGGCGACAACATGACCGCCGGTGTCGCGGCGGCACGCGGGGGGACAAAGGGTGGCTGGACGCGCTACGGCCCGCCGAGTTACTGGTCGAAACTCGGGCGCTCGCGGGGTGCCCGGAAGACACGCGACTACGTCGCCAGACAGATCGCCGAGACAAACGGCGTCAGCACCAGCACCGCACGCCGCGAGATTGTGCCCTACCTCGCGGAGATGACCCACCACTGCAAGAACCGCGAGTTGACCGTCGCGATGACCGCCCGCTACGAACTCGACGAGGAACACGTCTCCTTTGTCACCGGCAGCGGCGAGACCACCAACAAGGTCCATTCTATCGTCGAGGACGCACAGGAGTTGCGCGAACAGCAGGCCGCCGATGCCTCGCAGGCGGCGTTCGAGGGGACCGACGAGACGACCGACAGCGAGGCGAGCGAGGACGGTACGACAGACACGGACACCGAGAGCGGCGACGGCGGGTCGACATCCAAAGCGGACGGCGCGAGCGAGGACGGTGCGACAGACACGGACACCGAGAGCGGCGACGGCGGGTCGACATCTAAAGCGGACGGCGCGAGCGAGGGAGAGAGCGACGACGAGCAAGCCGGGCTCTCGGAGTTCCTGTAGAACACCGGATTCGCGGAGTTTCAAAAACAGACTCTCGGGGATTTCTCACGGGAGAGTGACTCTTCGGCGTTTCCCCGGTAGCGCAGACGGCTCAGGCCCGGGGTGGTGCTTCGAGTTTGTCGACCTCGACAGACTCCTCCAGTAGCAGTTCCGTCTGGTCCGCGACGTGTCGTTCCTCGCGCATAATCTGCTTGTACGCGGACTGCTGGGAGAGATCACCGATGAGAACGCCACCGACGAGTTTGCCGTTCTCGAAGGCGAGACGGCGCCACTCCTGCTCGCCGTACCGGCGTTCGGCCCCCTCGTCGCCCCGGGTAGGGTGACCAAAGGACAGAAAGGGGAACTCGAAGTGCGTGATGGAGTACGACGAGACCCAGCGAAACTCCGATTCGGGAGCGTCGGCGACCATGTTCGTCGCGGCGACAGCACCCTGTTCCTTTGCCGACCCCCACGCGCCGTTCTGTGCGTAGTCGCCGACGAGGGTGTCGTAGTAGCGGGTGATGTCGCCCGCGGCGTAGATATCCTCGACACTGGTCCGCATGTGCTCGTCGACGACGACACCGTCGTCACACTCGACACCGGTGTCGTCGAGAAACTCCGTGTTGAAATCCAGCCCGATGGCGACGCCGCAGAACTCGCCCGCGAAGCGCTCGCCGTTCGGGTCGACAGCGGTCTCGACACGGCCGCTGTCGTCGACCTCGAACTGGTCGACACCGGAGTCGAACACCGGCGTGACACCCTTCTGTTCGAGGGCGTCGTGGACGATCTCGGCCCCCTCAGTCGAGAGGGCGTAGCGCCACCAGCGGTTCCCGCGCATCAGGTAGTGAGCGTCGAGTTCCTGTGCCGCACAGACTGCCGCGAGGTCGATACCGAGCAGTCCCGCCCCGACGATGATGCCCGCGTCGGCCGCGGCGGCGTGTTCGCGGATGGCCCGCGCATCCTCGAACGTCCAGAAGTGGTGCACCCCGTCGGCGTCGCTGTTCTCGACGGGGAGCTGTGTCGGGGTCCCGCCCGTTGCGACGAGGAGTTTGTCGTACTCGACGGTGTCCCCGTCGTGCGTGTGGAGTCTGTGGGCGTCGGCGTCGATACCCGTGACGTAGGTGTTCAGTCGGAGGTCGATCTCCCGCTCGGCGTACCAGTCGGGTTCGTGAATCGAGATGGGTGCCTCCGGGAGTCGCCCTTTCGCAAACTCCTTTATCAGGATGCGGTTGTACAGTGCCTCCCCCTCGTCCGTGATGACCGTGACCTCCGCCTCGGGGTCGGCCTCGCGGATTGTCTCGGCGGCGGAACTGCCCGCGATCCCGTCGCCAACGATAACGTGCGAAATGCCCATACACAGATGATAGTCCCCCACCCCTATGTGGATTGCTATCCTCACAAGTATTGAACCACCGGGTGAGTCGGCTGTGCCGGAGCGGGTCGTGACCGGAATCCACAACGCCGATTACCGCGCTCCGAGTACCAGCAACCGATGACACTCCCCGACGAGGCCCGCGAGCGACTGGCCGACATCGTGGCGTTACAGCCGACAAAGAACGGCACCCTGCAGGAGCGGTGGGGGCTCGACAGCGGCAGCGAGGTCCACCAGTACCTCGAATCGGAGCTCGGCGAGTACTACTACCGGAACGCGGACAGTCTCATCTGCGCGACGCCGGAGGCGGAGGCGCTGGTCGGGGACGGTGACGCGAGCGCGGTCCGGACCGTCGCGGGAACGCCGCTCGACAGCAGCGCGGTCGCGGTACTCCCCGGGCCTGACGACGAGCCACAGAGCGTGGTCGCGACCCTCCACGACATCCGCGAGACCGGCACCGACCCCGGCGTCGACGCCGTCCGGTCGTCGCTGCACCGACTCGTCGAGCGCGGCGTCGTCGAGCGGGTCCAGCGGACGGTGCCGACGTTCCGTCTCGCCGTCGAGCGCGACCGTATCGAGATCGACGAGACGTGACTCCGTCGACACCGTCACCGTGGGTTCCGTCGGGGAGCACCGCGCTCGTCTGACCCCTCGGACTCCCAACGGCAGGTCACGCAGACAGCGGGATGCGGCACGGGCGGGCAGTCGGGACAGTTACCGACCCTCGCGGTCGATATCGTCGAACTGTGACAGAAGCTCCGGGGAGTCATCGAGCAGTCGGCGGGCACGCGCCTCGAGTCGTTCGGCACGGGCCTGTCGGTTCTGGTACTCGTCGTGGTCGGCACGCCTGTCGGCCGGGAGTTCGGCCGCGATAACCTGTCGCTTCGACTCGACGCTGAAGTACTCGCCGAGCGTCTCGTAGCCGAGAATCGTGCACTGCTGTCTGACCGCCTCCCTGATATCCTCGCGCTCGATTGGCTTGCAGAGATACTCGTCGAACGGCATATCGAGCACGTCGAACCCCGGGTCGATGGCGGTCACCATGACAACCCGCCCGTCGTAGCCGCGCTCGTTGAGCTCCGCGAGCACGTCGTCTCCGGACATCCCCGGCATGTGCCGGTCGAGCAACATGATATCGACGGTCTCTGTCTCGACGGTGTCCAGGGCGGTCTGACCGTCGTAGACAGTCTGGACGTCACACAAGTTACGCAGTCGGAGTGCGTACGCGTCGGCCACCTCCTTCTCGTCGTCGACGACGAGTGCTGCCGGCAGTGTCTCTGTCTGTTCCATCACGGTGTTCGTGTCTGGTAGTTTCGTTGCGAGATATATAACCGCTTTTGTTGGGACGACAGGAATCCCCGAGCGGTCGTGCGACTCAGTCCGACCGACTCGTGCTGTCGGTGTCGAAAAACTCCGCGAGGAGTTTTCGCTGACCGGCACGGAGGTGATGCAGCAGCGTCGGCCCGGTGATGTCGAGTGCCTCACCGACCTCCTGTGCGGTACTCCCGCGGGGTGACTCGAAGTAATCGGCGAGAAACGCGGTCTTGAGCGCGTTCTCCTGGCGCTCGGTCAGGCGGTCGCCGAGTCGGTCCCGGAACGCCTCGGGCGTGCGGATGTCCTCGTCGCGCTGGCGCTTTGCCACCACCTCGGCGTCGAACCCGCGCGTGACCGAGTCCGCGAGTCGGCGGACATCCTCCTCCGGGGAGAGGTCGACGGTGACCGTGCCGCCGGTGCTGTCGAACGAGGCCGACCTGACAGAGGTGCCGCGCGCGAGCAGGCGTCCGAGCGGTGTCTCGGTCGCCAGCGCCACCTCGACCGGTCCCGACTCGGTGTTCCCGCCGACCACACGGGTGTCGCGGATGCCCTCCGCGTCGGCGAGCGACGCCGAGACGGTCGCGGCCGTCTCATCATCGACGGTGAGATAGCACAGCGGCGCGTCACCCTGCGCCACCAGTCCGTCGACGGTGAGCGTGGCGTCGTGCTCCCCGGCGGCGGCCACCAGCGGGTCGGCCGGGTCGGTTATCCGGAGACGGAGTTCGATAACGGTGTCCGAGAGCAACAACGTCCGGTGGCGTGTCGCGTTGACCGCGAACCCGGCCATCTCGCCGACCGTGCCGAAACTCCCCCGCTCGCGCTCCGAGAACGCCTCCCGCTCGGACGTGTAGAGGCCGACGACACCGTACACGCTCGACCCGTAGGTGAGCGGGACCGCGAGCAGTGACTGGAGCCCGTCGGCGAACGCGGCCCGCCTGACCGCCTCGGGCACCGCCTCGTCGTCACCGACCGGCTGGACGATCTCGGGGGTTCCGGTCTCGATTGCCCGGGCCTCCGGCACGGTCTCGCCGGTCTCGAGTGCGTCCTCGATGCGGTCGAGTGTCCGGCCGGTTGTTCCCGAGGCCGCCCGGACGACGATATCCTCGCCCCCGAGTTCGCGCTCGCCGAGCCACGCGAAGTCGTACAGCTCTGTCTCCCCCAGTCGGGTACAGATTGTCTCCGCGATCTCCTCCCGGGTCGACGCGTCGACAAGCGCCGCCAGAATGTCCGAGATGAGTTCGTTGATAACGGTCAGGCGAGCGAGGTCCTCCTGTCGTCGCTCGGCCGCCTTTTCCTGCTGGTACTGGTCGGTCACGTCCTGCAGGTACAGCGCGACACAGTCCTCGCCCGGAACCAGAGAGACCTCGAACCACTGGTCGAGGTCGGGGTAGTACTCCTCGACGGTCTGTGTCTCCTCGGGCGGTGTCTCGAAGGCCCGCGGAACGCTCGCCTCGACAGATGTGGGGAACACCGAGTCGATGTCCGAACCGGTGGCCGTCTCCGGGTCGACAGCGAGTAGCCGACTCGCGCGCTCGTTCACCGCCCGCACCGTCCCCGTCGCCGTGACCTCGAGGATGCCGACCGGTGCACGGTCGAACCGTTCGTCCATGTGTGCTGTACAGTCGGGAGCGTCAAATAACGTGTGAACCGCGTCAGTCGTCGGCGGTGGTCGGGTCGGGACCAGCGGTCCCAACGGCCGGCGCGCCGCCGGCACGGGCCCACAGGTAGAGCAGACTCGGCAACACGAACACACTCAGGACGAAGGACACCCCGAGCGCGAGCGCGACGATGAGACCGAACGAGTTGAACTGCGGGTTCGGCACGACCAGCAACAGGGAAAAGGCACTCCCCGAGGTGACCGCACTGCCGAGCAGTGCCCCGCCGGTACCGGTGACCGCGGCGCGGAGCGCGTCGGTGACCTCGCGGCCGCGCTCGAGTTCCTGGACGAACCGGTCGCTGATGTGGATGTTGTAGTCGATGCCGAGACCGATGGTGATGCTCACGAGCAGTGCCGTCAGTGTCGTCAGCGGCTGGCCGAGCAGGTACATCCCGGCAAAGACAAGCCCCAGCGCGATGCCGATGGGCACCACCGTCACGACACCGAGGGTGAAACTCCCGTGCAGGGCGCGGTAGACTGCCGCCAGCGCCACGAGGATACCGGCGAGCGCGGCCAGCAGCGTCCACACGATGCCGTCGGCGATGTTGCGCACCTCGGCGTCGTTCAGCGTCCCGCTGCCGACCGCGGTGACCTCGTACGCCGAGTCGCCGGCCGTCTCGTCGGCGATGGTGCGCATCACGTCGGCGCGGTCGGAGCCGAACACCTGCTGTGCCGGCACCTGCAGGAGCATCGACTCGTAACTCCCGTCGTCGGTGCGCTCTATCACCTGCCCTGCCTCCTCGGGTGCGGTGGCGAACAGCGCGTCGAGCACCGCCTCGACCTCGGTCTCGGGGACCCCGTCACCGTCGGTGTCGGCCGACTCGAAGGTGGCCGCGAACGACCCGTCCTCGGCGGCAACCTGCCGCATCACCGACAGCGGTGAGACCACCTGCACCTCGCCGTCCTGCTTGATGACGACCTCGGGGTCGGCCTCGCCGGCGGCCTCGTGACCGGCGGCGAGTCGCTCCATCGCGTCGGCCGTCGCCACGTCGCCGCCGCGAACGAGCATCGTCGTGAACCCGCTGCCGTCGGTGCCGCCCTCGCGGTCACCCTGGAAGTTGGACTGCACGAACGCGAAGTTCTCCGCGACCGCCGACTCGTGGGTCTCGTAGGCGAGCGGTCCCGGGAGTTCGCTCTGCCAGCCGGGGTCCTCCTGTATGTCCGCGGCCTGGTAGGCCTCGCGGTCGAGGTCGGTGAACGCCACGCCGCCGACGAGACCCGCGACCAGCGCGACAACAAGCACCACTGCCGCACCGCGCTGTGCCGCGTTCACGCCACTCTCCAGCAGGGGCCGCAGCAGTCGGCCCTTTCCGAGCGCGGTCTGCTGCCGGTCGAACCCGACCCGCTCCCAGAGACCGTCCGCGCTCACCTTCAGCGCGGGAACGAGCGTCGTGAACACGATCAGCGCCCCGACCACACCGAGCGTGGCCGCGACACCGAGGTCCCTGATAAGCGGCACGGGGCTGAACTGGTTCGAGAGAAAGCCGATAGCGGCGGTCACCGCCACCAGCAGGAACGCGACCGTGATGGCCGCGGTGGCGCGACTCATCGCCGCCCGTATGCCCGCATCCGGGCCGCGGTTCTCCCGGTAGCGCATGAACACGTGGAACCCGAAGTCGATACTCAGCGCCGCGATGAGCACGGGCACGATGAGCGCGGTCTGCATGTTGAGCAGGCCCATCCAGCCCATCAGCCCGGCCGTCCAGACGAGTGAGACGACCGTTCCGACGAACCCGAGAGCCACGTCGGTCAGATTGCGGTACGCGAACCCCAGAATCACCACGAGCACGAGCAGGATAGCGGGAAGGACCAGCCACCCGGCGTCGACCAGGAACTGCTGGTTCAGCTCGCTGAACGCCGGCAGTCCGCTGACGAACAGTGTCGTGTCCTCGTACTCCTCGGCCGTGTCGTCGAGCACCTCGACCGCGTCGGTCGGGACCGACTCGTCGTCGAAGGAAAAGGTCATCCGAAACGCGTCGCTCTCGGTGCTCCCTGCCTCGTATGTGGTCGGCAGGAAGAAGGCCGTGTCCTCGCTGCCGGAGAACGACGCCGTGATGGCGGACTCGAGTTCCGCGTCGCTCGCTGTCTCGATTGCCTCGTACTGGGTCTCCAGGTCGGCGTCCTCGCCAGCCAGCTCCGCCGCGACGATGTTCGGCACACCCTGCACACCGTCGGCGGCCAGCGGCTCACTCACCGCCGGGTCCGAGAGCGCCGCCTGCTGGTACTCGATCGCCGTGAGCAACGACGCCCGACTCAGCGCGGAGCCGTCCTCGGTGATGAGGTAGACATCAGTCGTCGCCAGGTCCTCGGACTCGCTGTCGCCGTAGTTGCTGTCGATGTAGTTCCCCGCCTCGAACTCGTCGGTGCCGTCGAGTGCGGTGTTGTCGCTCGTCTGACCCGTTTCCCCCTGGTCCTGCGCGATGCCGAACGCCACACCCGCGGTCAGAATCAGCAACAGCACGATGACGATCCGGTTGTGGTTCGCCACGAACCCCGCGAACCGACCGACGACGCTGTCGGGCGCTCTCATCGTCTCACCTCATGGACCGGTCTCGCACGTCTGGTAGTGCGGTACTGCCACGAAACGCGGTTGCGGTGGTCGACTCCCGTCATACCTCACTGTACTGTCCCCCTCTCCCTGTGCTGTCGTGCTAGCTATACAGATACCCCCGCAGAACGGGCTCTAGGAGTGCAGAAAACGGGGGAACCCGTCTGACGGCGTCGCTGTCCCCGCCAGCACGGTGTCGCTGTCCGAGCCGGCAGGGTCGGGTCGCAAGGGGCCGACCCGCAGCGTCTGCCGGGTGTTTCTGTGTCAGAAACGCGCCGGGGCCCCTTTGTATCTCGTCCCCGGAGTCGCAGGTGCAGTCGGCGACGACGAACCCGACACGACCCACACGCCGCTCTCCGGACACGCCGTTGCCCCACCGTGTCACTGGAGACGGAAGCGCCGCCCCGTCGCTGACTGTCTACCTGACGCCACCCCCAACCCATCCCGTCCGGACTTCGGCCCTGAACGGGTCGGGCGCGGAGCGACAGTCGGTGGCCGCTGGCCCCGTCGGCCACAGACGCTCACGCGGTCGTGTCACACAGGGTGCGGGCGAGACCGACCCAGTTTTACTCGCGGGCCGACCAGTTACCCGTGATGGACGAGGACGTACGCGAGCGTGTCGAGCGCCGGGCGGAGGTCGACGCGCTGTACAACGCCGTGAAACACGACAGCGAGGCACAGGTCGGGGCCATACTCGGACCACTGATGGGTGAGAACCCCGAGTTCCGCGAGTACGGCGACGAGATCGCGGGTGTGGTCGCGCCGGTGGTCGAGCGGGTCAACGAGATGCCCCCCGAGGAGCGTCGCACCCGTCTCGAGGAACTTGCCCCCGACCGGGTGGCGGAACTCGAGACCGAGACCGAGGCCGACGAGCAGACACTGCCGGACCTGCCGAACGCGGAGACGGGGGTGGTCCGGATGCGTGTCGCACCGAACCCGAACGGACCCTGGCACATCGGCCACGCGCGGATGGCCGCCGTCGTCGGAACCTACGCCGAGCGCTACGACGGTTCGTTTCTCTGCCGGTTCGACGACACCGACCCCGAGACGAAACGACCCGACCTGGACGCCTACGACGCGATTCTCGACGCAATCGAGTACCTCGGGTTCGAACCGGAGACGGTGGTCCGGGCGAGCGACCGCCTGGAGACGTACTACGAGCACGCCCGCCGTCTCGTCGACGCCGGGGGCGCGTACACCTGCTCGTGTCCGGCCGGGGTGTTCTCCGAGATGAAAAACGCCGGCGAG
>CAYZGA010000059.1:8893-14428 GCA_964477945.1 uncultured Halobacteriales archaeon | reverse complement strand
CTACATCGTGTTCAACAACGAGATATTCGGGCTGACAAAGGGCCAGACCTCGCCAACCAGTCCAAAAGGCCACAAGTCGAAGACCCAGCCCTCCGGGAGCGCAAAGGCACCCGTCCGGCCGCTGTCACTCGCGCTCGCCTCGGGGGCCTCCTACATCGCCCGGACGGCGGCGACCAACCCCCGGCAGGCCCAGGAGATAGTGGCTGAGGCGATCGAACACGACGGGTTCGCACACATCGACTTTCTCACGCAGTGTCCCACCTGGAACAAGGACGCAAAGGAGTACGTTCCCTACACCGACATCCAGGACGACGACGAGTTCGAGTTCGACCGCTCGAACCGCAGAGAGGCCGGCGAGGTGATGTACGACGCCGAGACCCGCCTCTACGAGGGCGAGGTGCTGACCGGGCGGTTCTTCGAGCAGGAGCGCCCCACCTACGGCGAGGAGAAACGCGCCACCGGCGAGATGCCCGACGACCCGCTCGCCGGGCGATACTTCGACGACGACGCCGAGTGGGAGCGCACCGCCGACACATTGCTCGACCGACACACCTGAACTGACCCGGCCCTGCCGACAGCGAGTGAACCGACACACCCGAACGCGACCCGGTCTCACGGACGCGCGAACGGCACCAACGCTCACGGACAGGTGGTTCGGGAGCGCTCCAAGGAACGGCGCGCGTTCACAGTCACGCCCGTGACCGTCCGACCACAGGGTTTTGTCTCTCGCCCTCGCAGTGGTGGTATGTACGAGGTCGAGGTGAAGGTACGGGCCGACCACGGGCCGGTCAGGGAGCGACTGTCGGCGCTCGCGGCCGACCACGTCGGGCGTGTCACACAGGTAGACACCTACTACAACGCGCCGGACCGGGACTTCGCGGCGACCGACGAGGCGCTCCGGGTGCGTCGTGAGACCGACGACGACGGCGAGCGGGTGCTGTTGACATACAAGGGACCGCTGGTCGACGACAGTTCGAAGACCCGCGAGGAGGCCGAAACCCGTGTCGTAGACGGCGACGCCGTCGAGAGTATCCTCGCCGGACTTGGGTACGACGCCGCCGCGACGGTCCGAAAGGAGCGCGACCGGTTCGCGCTGTCGGACTGCCGGGTAACCCTCGACCGGGTGACCGGGGTCGGCACGTTCGTCGAGGCGGAGTACCACGACGGCGTGAGCGAGGCCGACATCGACAGCGCCCGCGCGACGGTCCGAGAGTGTCTCGAGGAGCTCGGACTCGACCCCGACGCGGGCATCCAGACATCGTATCTCGGACTCGTTCTCGCCTCGGAGTCAGCCGTCTGACGCGGGTTCAGGACACCCGCAAGAACGACCGTCGTCTGACACACGTCTGTCGGATAGCAGACAGCCGAAAGCGACGACACAAGGCTTTTTTTTCCTGTCTGGCTTTCACTGATAATGAGCGGGATGCAGACGGTTGTCGACGAGTTGATCGCCGATGCGGAGGCGGTGCTTTTGTTCACGACCGACACCTCTGTCTACGAACAGTTCGAGGGTGACGAGCGGCAGGTCATCGTCGCCGCGACGGAGAACGCGGTCAGCGCGGAGACGTTCGTGGGACTCCCGCTCGAGTTCGAGTCGATACGCGAGCGTGTCCGGTTCGGTATCGAAGGTGCGATCGACGACGGACACCTCGAGGAGGGCGACGAGGTGGTCGGGTTCACCCGGTCGTTCAGTGAGAGTCGGCTCGACACTATCGTTCGTGTTCGGGCCGACGAGTTCACATACAGCGGCGTCTACGACCTGTTTGTCAACTCCCGGGCCGACTCCGAGGTGGTCCGTGACGTGTTCGAGGTGGCAATCGAACTCGGCAAGAAAGGTCAGAAGGGCAAGCCCGTTGGTGCGCTCTTTGTTGTCGGCGACGCCGGCAGGGTGATGAACAAGTCCCGCCCGCTGTCGTACAACCCCTTCGAGAAGTCACACGTCGACGTGGGCGACCCCATCGTGAACGTGATGCTGAAGGAGTTCTCCCGACTGGACGGGGCCTTCGTCATCTCCGACGGTGGCAAGATCGTCTCCGCGTACCGCTATCTCGAACCGGGGGCCGAGGGTGTCGACATCCCGAAGGGGCTGGGTGCGCGGCACATGGCCGGCGGTGCCATCACCCGCGACACGAACGCCATCGCGGTGGTGCTCTCCGAGAGCGATGGGATGGTCCGCGCGTTCAAAGCCGGCGAGTTGATACTCGAACTCGACCCGGAGGAGTACTAGATGTTCGATGCGCTCGACCCGCTCGGTGACGTTCTCTCCAGAGAGACCGCAATCACGCTGGCCGCCTCGATACTGGTGTTCGGGCTGGTCGTGTCGTATCTCGTCTGGCGCTGGACACAGGCGCTGTTCCGGCGAACCGGTCTCGACGAGACGGTCGAGGGAACGACCGTCGAGCGGGCGGCGGCCCGGTTCGGGAGTTCGACGGGGAGCGTCGTCGGGGGACTGTTCGCCCTGTCGTCGTACGGTCTCGTCGTCCTGCTCGCGCTGAACGTCGTCCGTGTCGCCGAGGTGTCGACGTTCTGGGCGGGTGTGGCCGCACTACTGCCACAGTTGCTCGTGGCTATCTTCGCGGTCCTCACCGGGTTCATCCTCGGTGACAAGGCGAAACTCGTCTTTCAGGAACGCCTGCGGTCGGTCAAACTGCCCGAGGCCGCCGTTATCCCCGAACTCGTCAAGTACAGCATCTACTACATCGCGGCGCTCATCGCGCTCGCGCAGGTCGGTGTCGCCACGACCGCACTGCTCGTGTTGCTCGCCGCGTACGCGTTCGGACTGGTCGTGCTCGCGGCTGTCGCGTTCAAGGACCTGCTCGCGGCCGGCGCGGCGGGTATCTATCTCCTGCTCCACGAGCCGTACAGCATCGGTGACGAGGTCCGTATCGACGACCGGCGCGGTATCGTCCAGGAGATGACGATGTTCGTCACCCACGTCGAGGCAGACGGCGAGGAGTACATCATCCCGAACCAACAGGTGTTTCGCTCCGGTATCGTCCGCGTTCGTGAGTGACCTCCTCCCACGACGCGAGGCTTATGTCCCGCAGTGTCCTACCGCGTGTATGACCCTCCTGTCGTTCGACGAGCAGGGTATCGATGTGGTTTACGAGGGCACCGAGTTCCGCCTGGAGAAGTCACTGGTCGAGGAGGCAATCGGCAAGGACTACCCGAACGTGACCGACCACGAGGTGCTCAAGATAATCGAGGAGGACCCCCCGCTGTCGGGCGAACCACAGCGCATCGCGGATATTCTGAACTGACCGTTTCAAAAGTGCCGTGATGTCCGTGGACGGCGGCGGACACACCGTGGTCGGGACTCACAGGCCGTAACTCTCCGCGAGCACCGTCTCGTCGCGCTCGCCGACGACGTGGGTGTCCCCGCCGAGAACGTCGACGGTGACCTGTGCCGGTCCGAACAGTTCGGGTGGGAGCGCGCCGAACTCCCCGTCGACCGAGTCGAAGATGTCGGCGAAGGGGGTGCCGTACTCGGTCCCGGCCGTCGAGACGAGTTCGTCGAAGCGGTCGAACGGTTTGTCGACGACCAGGTGAGCCTGTCCACCGTAGGCGAGCGCGTCGTTGGTGGCCGCGAGCGCGGCCGTCTCGTCGGCGGCCACCGGTGCGACGGGTGCGGACCCGGTCACCGAGAGCACGTCGAGCGGGTCGTAGCCGAGTTCGACGAGGCGGAACGCCGCGAGTTCGGCCGCCCGCGAGGCGGCGACGACACTGCCGGTGACACTCGCGGTGGCGTAGGTGGGCAGGAAGACACCGCTCTCGGGGACGCCGGCCCGCTCGGCCACCCGGCGGGCGACCCGCTCGTCGGGGAGTCGGTCCGACTCCAGCGCGAGCACCGCGAAGTCGAACTCGTCGCGGTAGTTGACACGCCCGAAGATGGCCTCCTCGGCGACGAGCGCACGGGCGGGACCACTGCCGAGTGCCTCGAACTC
Source organism: uncultured Halobacteriales archaeon (assembly GCA_964477945.1). Taxonomy (GTDB): domain Archaea; phylum Halobacteriota; class Halobacteria; order Halobacteriales; family Haloarculaceae; genus Halovenus. The sequence continues at coordinate 10,484 of CAYZGA010000059.1, read as the reverse complement.
CCCGACACTGAGCTCCCAGCCGGCCTTGCCGGCACACAGCAGGGCGAGCGCCGGCTGGTCGGTCGAACACTCCACGTGTGTCATCGGGGCCCCGGCCACCGTGTCGAGGCGGGTTCCCACGGTGGCGAGCCCTCCGGTCTGTATCTCCGCGAGCAGCAACCCCGCCTCGATACCCCCCGGCAGGTCGACGCCGAAATCGAGCGCCGCCGCGTCACCGCTCATCGGGTGGACCTCGATGGCGAGTTCGTCGGCGAAGTCGATGGCCTCGTCGACCAGTTCCGTCGCCATCCGGTTGAGACTCTCCATACGACCTGTCGGGTTGCCGGGCTTAAGAAGACGGCGGGTCCGTCGCGCCGGTGAGGAAACCCATTTGTCGCTCGGGACCGTTTCGGACGTATGGCAACCGAATCGTGTGACGGCTGTGGGGACACCGTCCGCATCGGCGGCGGTATCGCCAACCTCTGGATCTTCGACCACGAACCCACCGAGGGCATGACGCTCGAACTCGTCGACGGCTCCGAGCACTTCCTGTGTTACGACTGCATCGACCGCCTCCCCGACGACCACGAGGTCGTCGCCGAGGATATCGCCGCTCTCAGCGAGTGACAGCCCCGACTGCCACCCGGACGACAGACCCAGACAGGTCGACCGCTGTTACCAGACCGCCCGGTGAGCGACGCCATCGCCGGTGCGGGTGACAGCCGACCGGATCGCCGTGCGGCACTCGACTACGCCGAAACGGGGAGCAGGGGGGTGGGTGGGTCAGACGTCGTCGAACAGGGCCTGCACGTCCACGATATCGACCGTGCCGTCGCCGCTGAAGTCGAAGGCCGCGGGGTAGTCACTCGCCTCGGACAGGTCGGTGAACAGCGCCTGTACGTCGAAGATGCTGAACCTGCTGTCGCCGTCGACATCGTTGTAGCGGCCGTCACCGGTGGTGTCCTGCGGGCGGTCGCCCGAGGAGTCGAGCGCGGGCGGGTACACCTCGAGTGCCGCCGAGGCGGTGTCGTTTGCGGTGGTGACGGTCACGTCGTACAGGCCGCTGTCCTCGGCGGGGTCCGTCGAGACGGTCAGCGTCTGTTCGACGGACTCGCCGGGGGCCAGTTCGAGGTCGACCTCCGTCGTCGCGGTTGCACCCGGCGCGGCCGAGTCGAGCGCGAGCGTGACGGTCTGTTCGTCCGTCGTCAGTCCGACGTTCGTGACGTTCGCCACCACCTCGACGGTTTCACCGGTCTCGGTGTCCGGTGCTTCCACGATGTCGACGGCGAACTCGCCGTCGCCGACCGCCAGCGAGGCGGATTCGGCGGTCACGTCGTAGGGCTGATTGGGGGCGGCGAGCACACCGCTCGGGAACGACTCGACGACCGGCGTGATGCTCGCGGTGCCCGGTCCGTCTGCGGTGACCGTCACCGTCGCCACCGTGTGCTCGCCGGCACCGAGCGCGTCTGCACCCGTGGCGACGGCGAGCGCGACCCGTTCGCCCTCCTCGCGGACCGCCGCTCGGGTGTACGGCGCGCCGACCGACGTCGAGACATCGGTCACCGTGACCGGACCGTCGACCGACAGGCCGAACCCGAGCGCCTCGATACCG
>CAYZGA010000059.1:0-8793 GCA_964477945.1 uncultured Halobacteriales archaeon | reverse complement strand
GTCGACCGGGTCGAGCGTGAACCCGGACAGCACCGGACCGACCTCGTCCCAGGCCCCGGTGGTGCCGGTGTCGGCATCCGGCCGGTCGAGCGATGTCGCGTCGAACAGCAGGGTGTCGTTCTCACTCACCCCGTACAGCGGCACGTTCACCGTCCGGAACTGGGTGGTGCCGCCGAACGCCGGCGGCAGTCGGACCGCCGACGCGCCGACCGTCTCGTCGTTGCTGTCGACCGCCAACAGCGACACCGTCGTTCCGACCGACCCGTCGTTGCCAAGCACCAGCGACGCGACGAGCGTGCCCGCGGGCGTCTCGCTGTACTCTATCTCGTCGGTCACGACCACGTCTGGCTGTCCGACCCACGTCGACAGCGTCGGCCGCTCGACTGCCGCGTCGGGGAGGGTCCCCTCGGGGTCGAGCACCACCGTCTCCGAGGAGGACCCGCTCAGCGCGTCCGGGTCGAACGTCGTCGTGGCGGTGGCGGTGTCCTCGCCTGCCACCCCGGGTACCGTGACCGTCGCGAACGTCTCGCCGTTGTCGCGCAGTGCGACGGGCACCGGCGCGGCGTCGACCTGGCCGGTGTTCTCGACTGTGACCGCGAGTTCGCTCGTCGTTGCGTCGAGTCGGGTCACCTCGACACCGGCGGGTGCGAGCGCCGGCGTCAGCAGCGTCTCTGTCGCTGTCTGGTCGAAGACCCCGTCGTCGGTCGCCGGGTCCGCACCGTCGACGGTCACCACCAACTCGCCGGTGTCGGGCACGTCGGGTGACAGCTCGACCGTTCCGGTTTCGCCGGGCGCCAGCGGACCGACCTCGGCGGTCGCGACGGCGGTCTCGCCGTCGGTCACGGCCACCGTCGCGGGTTCGTCACCGCTCGCGACGGCGACGTTCTCGACTGTCGCCTCGACGGACACGTCGTCGCCGACCGAGACGTTCTCGGGCGCGTCGATGGTCGCGCTCAGGGCGTGTGTCGGCTCGAACGGCCGCTCGACCAGGAACAGGTCCTCGCTGCTCTGGACTGCCGCCTCGCTGACCACGTACGGAACGACCGCGCTCTCGTCGGTGGCTACCGGGTTGGCCGCCGACAGCGCGACCGGCCCACTGTCGAGGTCCGCGCGGGCGAGTTGCAGTTCGCTGCTCCAGGTGCCGCCCTCGTTGACCTGGACGAACAGGTCCCGCTCGCTGCTCTGACTCCCCGAGGCGTCGGCCTGGTAGGTCAGCACCGTCCGGTCACCGTCGGCGGCCAGTTCGAGGTCGGCCAGCCGCGTCGTCTGTGTCGACAGTGGCACAGTCTCGGTGTTGACTGCGCCGCCGGTCGCGGTCGAGAGCGACGGGTCGGCCGCCGACCCCTCCGCCCAGACCACCCTGTCACCGGCAGCCGCCAGGTCGGTGAATCCACTCACGTCGTGGCTCCCGACCGGCTGGAAGCTCCCCGTCGCCGGGTCGAGCGTCCCGCGCACGACAGCACCGCTCCCGGCGCTGTCACCGGGCCGGAAGAAGGCGAGCCGGACCTCGCCGTCCGCAACACCGACATCCGGGGCGCGTGCGTCGGCGATGGTGCCCTGGTTCAGGACCGTCACGCCGCCGTCGGTCGAGACCAGCGCGTAGCCGACCGACTCCGCCGAGCGGTCGCTCAGGTCGGCCTCGGCGTTGCGGTTCCAGACGACCAGCCACCGGTCGTCGGCAACCGGGACGACGGTCGGGTCCGCGTTGTACGCCGTCCCGTCGGTCAGCACCGTCGGCTCGGTCCAGCTACTGTTGCTGGTCGGGTCCGACGCCGACGCGACCGCTATCTCGTACTCCTCGAAGAACTCCTCCTCGATACTGCCGATGTCGCGGTTCGCGTCCTCGAACTGCGACCACGCCGCGAGGGCGCTCCCGTCGTCGGCAGTCGAGAGTGCCGGCTCGCCCTCGTGGTCTGCGTTGTCGGTGATGGTGACCGGTTGCCCCCAGTCGGTACCGGAGCCGACACGCAGTTTCAGGTTGGACGGCTCCGCCGCCCCGGTCGCAGCCGGTTCGCTGCTCCAGAGCAGCGCGAACTCGTCACCGAGCGGCGCGAGCGCGGGTTCGGTGTCGTCGTAGGACCGGTCGGTCAGCCGGACCGTCGTGTCCGGCGTAGCGGCCGGCGAGAGCGCGGTCGTCGTCAGCCCCGCGTCCACGGTGGGAACCCCGCGAAGCGGTGCGCGCGGCGCACCGGCCGACTGCCGGGTCAGTCCGCCACCTGTCCCGCTCGCCGCGGGCGTCGTGACCGGCGCTCGCTCGTCGAGCAGTGCGGCCGTTCCCGTCGGAATCCCGAGGAAGGGGTTCTCACCCTCGATTGCCTTCCATGTGAACAGGTTCCACGAGAAGCTCTCGCTCTCGTCGAAGAACCAGATATCGACCGACACCTGCGCGTTCACCGTAACGTCGGCTTTCGCACCGGAACCGATCACCGAGAAGTTCGAGAGCGACGGTTCGAACAGTGCCGCGGCCTGTGCGGTCGGTGCGGAGTCGATTGAGACACTCGCCGGGCCACAGGTCGCCTCGGCACCGATTGGGAGTGTCGGTTGCCCCTGCAGACCCATCTCCTCCAGGTCGTCGATTGGGTGGAGTCCGCCGATGAACTGCATGTAGTGGGTGAGCCTACCCTGGATACTCGCCTCCGCACCGACCGTACATGAGGGCAGCCTGTCGGCCACCGGTGACGGCAGGTTCTCGTACAGCGGGTCCAGCCCGATGTCCTGCGCGAACAGGTCCTGCTCCAGCATGATGGAGGTCAGCAACTCGGCTTCGAGCAGGCTGAGATTGTACCCGAACGACGCCGACGGGTCGATGTTCGCGGTGGCGTACGTGCCGGCGATACCACCGCCGCCGGTGACATCAGCCGAGAAGTCCATTCCCTCGGGTGTGATAGCGACTGTTCCCGACCCAGAGAGGGTGACGTTTACATCCTCGTCCCAGTACGGCGAGGTGCCGCTGTCGACGACGATGGTCGTGTCGAACAGGTCGATTGTGAGCGAGTATCCACCCTCGGTCTCCTCTGTGCACTTCCAGTACTCCGCACAGAGGTCGAGCACCGTCCCGACCCAGTCGGGCACGTCACGAGCCTCGATCTGCTTCGTGTCGGTGTAGGTCGCGTCGAACGCCTCGAGTTGCACCGTTGCTTCGGTGTCGTTCTGGATACCGCTGACGTCGACAGTTCCCGTGTAGGTCCGCGTCGCACCGGTGGCGCTTTTCTCGAACAGTCTCGTCTGCTGGCCGTCTATCTCGAGGTAGACGTTCTCGAACTCCTGGTCCTCGGTTGTCTCGACTGTCAGCTCGACCGGTCGTTCCTCTTCGAGTTCGGGGAACACGGGCGTAGTGAACCCCTCGAGATGCGTGTCGGAGACGACGATATCACCCTTGTCGAGTTCGATTGTCTGTGTCACCGAGTCGATCTCACTGTTTGCGCTCGTCTCGCCCCCGAACGGGGAGACGGGGAGTTCCCACCCGACGAGCGTGATGTCGTACGTGCCGGCGTCGGTGAGCACCGTCGTCGCGGTGGTGCCACTCCCGAACTCCTCGTCACCGACTGCCCAGTAGTAGTTTTTCGAACTGTTGTCGTTTCCTGCCTCGAAGACGAGTTCGTCGCCGGCCTTGGGGTTCGCCGGACTGACAGTAAAGTAGAGTTCGCCCGAGCCTTCACCCTCGGCAACGTCGACACCGGCGGTCTGACTGTCCCCGAAATCGGCGAGTTCGACCGTCAGCGGAACCGTCTCGCCCGGGCCGAACCCGGTCGAGATGCCGTCGTAGACCAGTGTCCCGCTGGTTGTCTCGCCCGGCAAAACGAGCAGGTTCTCCTCGACGTCCGCGAGTGACCCGTCGACGGACAGCTCGACGGCGCTCTCGACACCGTCGGTGTCGCCGTTGTTCTCGACGGTGTACTCGACGGTGAGGTCCTCGGTAGGTCCGACCTCGGCGGGCACGTCGACGGACGCGAGTTCCAGGTCCGGTCCCTGGGTGACCTCTGTCGTCCCGCCCGCGCTGTCCTCGAACTCGAACAGTTCCACCGACCAGTCGATAACGTCTCCGCCGGAGAACTGACCGCTGACCTCCGAAAAGGTCAGTTCGCGGATGGTACTCCCGCCAGGGCCGAGTGTGACGTTCTCGTCGAAGTCGACCGGGTTGGTGATGCTGGAGAGGTTCAATCCGACGAGCGACTCCGTTCCCGTTTCGCCGCCCTCGTTTGTCAGTTTGTAGGTGACCGTCAGGTCGTCGGCGACACTGATTGTGTCCGGCGCCTGAACCTGTTCGAGCAGTATGTCCGGCGGGTCGAGCACCGCGGTGGTCCCGCTCTCGCTGTCCTCGAAGTTCGCCAGTCCGACCTCCCACGCGACACTGTCGCCACCGCTGTACGGACCGCTGACGTTGTCGTACACGAGAGTCCCGCTCGCGGTCTCGCCGGGGTCGAGCGTCACCTCCTCGAAGGCGGCGAACCCGTCCTCGCCGTCGACGGTCAACTGGACGAAGTCACTCGTCGTCTCGCCGCCGGTGTTCTCCACGGCGTAGTCGATTGCCAGCGGTTCGTCGACGTTCACCTCGTCCGGGGCGGTCACGTTCGTCACCACGAACTCCGCCGGTTGTGCGACCCCGGTCGACCCGCCCGCGCTGTCGTTCCAGTCTGCGAGGTCGACGGTGAACGGGATGCTCTCGCCCGCACCGAACTCGCCGTTGTTCTCGAACGTGAGCGCGCCGCTCGCCGTCTCACCGGGGGCGACGGTCACGTTCTGGTCTGTTGTCTCCCTGTCGGGACCGACGAACAGTCTCACCTCGCTCTCTGTGACCACCTGTTCCCCGGTGTTGACCAGCGTGTAGCCGACGGTCAGGTCCTCGTCGGGGGCGACCGTGTCCGGGGCGTCTAGCGACTGAACCTGCAGGTGCGAGGCGGTATCGGCGGTGACCGCATCGACGATGCTGGCACGACTCGAGAAGAGTGGACCCTGATTACCCTGCCGAAAGAACCCGATACCCCCGTCGTTGTACGACGAACTCGCGATACTGACCTGCTTGGTCCCGTCGAACACCGCCTCGATACTGTTCTCGCCCCAGTCTATCTCGACAGGCTGGAACGTGCTCGCCTCGAGTGTGCTCCCGATACCGACGCGATCCTCTGTCACGACGGTGCCACCCGACACCTCACCGAGCACGAACTCGCGCGGGTCCTCGTCGGCCGCCACGCTCACGAAGTAGTAGTTCGAACTGTCCTGCACACCGAAGCGGAACTCGAAGTCCGGCGGGTTCCAACCGGGGGGCAACGAGCCCGCCGGGTTGTGCGAGTAATGATTCCAGGAGATAGTGTCGCCCTGCTGTGGGTAGTAGTCGAGCTCGCTGACCTGCCCGCCCGGCGTCGAGACGATAGACGCGCCGTCACTGCCGACATCGGTTCGGAGCACACAGCCCTCACTGGGCGGGGTGTCGTCTGCCCCACCACCGTTGTCCAGATGGAAGTTATTGTCATTTGGGGCGATATCCCCGTCGAAGTACTCGCTGAGAGCCGAGTTGTCCGTGCCGCCGTCCGGACAGCTCGTCGGCCAGTTGAAATCGACCACCGTGTGGTCCTGTGCCCCGGTGGTCGTCAGATTCCGGTCCGCAACGCTGTCCCCCTCGGCACCCAGTGCCATCCCGGTGCCCAACACGAGCAGTACCACTACAGCAACCGTCACTAGTAGCCCCAACCGCCTGGCTGACATCGTTACCTCGTGGCTCGGATTTGCCGAATATAAAATTATTGTCTCGGGAAGAGCGCGCGTGTGTTTTCTCTCTCCTCCTGAGTACCGACCTGTGAGTAACGTATCGCTCTGTTTGCCAACGGTGTTTACAGGAGCTCGCGGACTCCGCGGCGGGTCCCAGGTGACCGATTGCGGGAACTCACGGACTGGCCAGTGTGCGGTTGCTGTCGGACCGACTGGCCGGTTACTGTCGCCCGATAGACCTGTGGGTAACACCGTCCGTCTGACGCCGACTCGACGGGTGGGATACCGACGTTACTCCTCTATCCACTTCGAGCAGCGCACGTCGAAACTCCCACACTCCGGACACCTGTGGTGTTGCACGTCGAACCGCGTTTCGCAGGCGAGACAGACGTACGGCGGGGGGTCCTCTTCCTCACCTGTTCCAAGGCCAGAAATCTCCTTGGCTTTGTCGAGCACTCCCATCTCGACCACACTCGACCGGATGCACGGCGGGCACAAAAAGCCAGTGGTCATCCATCGAGTTCCGAAAACAGTCTGTCGGTATCGCCGTCCATCCGGGCAAGCAGGTCGCGCATCCGTGTCTGCGCCGCCTCGCCGACGGTGACCAGCACCATCCCGTCACCGGGTTGACCGTAGACGACACCCCCGTCCCGGGGCGCGGCGACGACTGCTGGCAGTGCCGCGAGGTCCTCCTCGCCGTCGACGGTTATCAGTGTCGCCCCGTCACGTGTGAGCGCCTCGCAGAGTCCCGAGAGCAACTCCGCGGTGAGCGTCGCTGCCGGGTTACTGACCGCCGTCTCGTGGTCGAAGTTCGCGGCCGCGACCTGCTCGGCGACGCTATCGTCGACGGTGGTCCGCCGGGTGTGGTCGTCCACGAGCGCGACTGCCGGGACGACACCCGCGTCCAGCACGTGCGCGGTGACGACGTCACCGACAGTCACCAGCGGGGCACCCGCATCCTCGAGCAGTGAGGCCGTCTCTGTGTACAGCGGTCCGGCCGGTTCCTTTAGTTCGTCACGGAGCGACTCGGGAAGCCGAACGACAACGTCAGTCACGATTTACGGGGAGTCGGGCACGACTATCGCACCTTCAGCGCGTACGTGCCGGGTTCGGTGATCTCCATCTCGTCTGCGATCTCGCTCTCCTTGGGGTGGGCCACGACGACGTAACCGGCCCAGTCCTCGGTCAGCGAGGTGGAGCCGCAGTTCTGGCACGCCTCGCGCTCGACGGCACCCTCCTGCACGTAGTGACACTCCCGGCAGGCGAGGCGGTCGGCCATCAGTTCTCACCCGCCGTCGCCGCCCGCTCCTCACGTTTCTCCTCGCGGTGACTTGGCTTGCCGAGTCCGACCTGCTTCGCCGTCAGCCCGATCTTCGAGTCCCGCGGATTGCGCTCGTCGATGCTTTTCGTGACGATGCGTGTCCTGATAGAGTCACCGGTCCCGAAGGTTTTGTTGGACTCCCGGGAGGCGAGTTGCTGGTTCTCCTCGTCGAACGCGAGGTACTCCCCGGAGATCTGCGAGACGTGAAGCAGTCCGTCGACGGGACCGATACCGACGAACGCGCCGAAACTCACCACCTCGACGATCTCGCCGTCGACGACCTCCTGCATCTGTGGGTCGAACGTGAGCGCGTCGAACTCCGCCTCGTAGTAGACCCCCGGTTCGTTCGGGAGAACCCGCCCGTCCCCGACGTCGGTCACCTCGATGACCGAGACGATGGAGCCGACATCCTCGTCGACCTGTCCTTCGAGCTTGTCCTGTAGAAGTCCCTTTACCAGCGCCGTCGAGACGTCTGCCAGGTGCTCGGGCGGTACCTTGACCGTATCGCGCAGTGTGACCCGCTTGTACATGTTATGGTTGAGTGAGTGCCAGTTTGTTCTTGCCGCGTAAACCAATTACTGATACGTCGGCCGCCAGCAGACGGTCCCGGAGCGGCCGGTCGTTTGTGACAGCCGGTGCGTCGACCGCCCGCGCAAGTTCGAGCACCGCGTCGTCGGCGTAGTCGGCCCGGGTGTCGCGCAGTTCACACCGACCGAGCAGGTCCAGTCCGACACGGGCCGCCCGACCGGAGTCGCCGCCGTTCTCTGACAGGGCCACGAGTTCCCCCTCGACGGGCCGGGGGACCAGCGGTGTCGGCGACGAACAGAGCCTGTCGAGTTCCTCGAACAGCCGAACGTCACACTCGACGGGCATCATCAGCGCGTTCGTGTCGAGAACCACCGTCACTGTAGCGTGCCGAATCCGATGAGCCGCCAGCGCGCACCGACACGGCGGTTGATAGCGATGTTCACGCCCGGGTCGGCACAGACCGGCCTCTTGAGTGTGACGTCACACTCCTCGCCGCGCGCGCTCGTGACCGACCCGACGGTCGTTGCGGTCCCGACAGTCAGCATCAGCGGTTCACCCGTCGATATCTCGTCGACCTCGGTGGCCCCTTCGCTGCCGACGACCCGGTCGAGCAACTCCACGGTCATCGTGAACGAGTGGTGGACCGGCGGGAGCGACCCCGGCGGTCCGGCGACACGACCCGCGAGCGCGTCCCCCTTGGTGACTGCCGGGTCGAGTCCGGTCCCGACACCGAGCAGTCCGCCCGGCGTGGCCTCCTCGACATCCTCGCCACCGGCCTGCAACGACCGTATCTCCGTCTCGATGGGTTCGTACTCGGTGCGGCCGCCGGTCTCGACCTCGCGTCCCGGCCGCAACTCGATTGTCTCGCCGGCCGTGAGCCGCCCAGCCGAGAGCGACCCGCCGAGCACCCCACCCGACAGTGACTCCCAGGTCGTCCCGGGACGGTTGATATCGAAACTCCGCGCGACCTGCATCCGCGGTTCCGCGTCCGGGTCCCTGTCGGGCGTGGGGACCTCGGTCTCGATGGCGTCGATGAGCACGTCCAGGTTGACCTCCTGCTGTGCACTGACCGGCACCACCGGCGCGTCCTCGGCGACGGTCCCCTCGACGAACGACTGAATCTGCTGGTAGTTCTCGCGTGCCTGCTCGCGGTCGACCAGGTCGATCTTGTTCTGTGCGACCATGATGTTGTCGATACCGACGATATCGAGCGCCATCAGGTGCTCCTCGGTCTGTGC
>CAYZGA010000058.1:0-14492 GCA_964477945.1 uncultured Halobacteriales archaeon | reverse complement strand
CCCCGTCGCGGGACACACGCTTTTCTGTCCGGGAGTCCTCGGGGCGAGCATGACCTTCAGCATCTGCGTCCGTGAGCAGTACGAAGGCGAGGACGGCGACGAGCAGACCCGGTACGGGGTTGCGGTCACCACCCGACTGGCGGGTGTCGGACGGCTCTGTCCGTTCGCAAACGAGCACGGCGCGGTCGCCACACAGAGTTTCGTCAACACCGACCTCGGGCGGACAGGAGTCGCGTACCTGGCCGACGGTCTCGCCGTCGAGGACGCCCTGGAGGCGCTCCTGAACGCGGACGAGGGGCGCGCACAGCGACAGCTCCACGGTGTCGGGAGCGAGGGAACGTTCGCGTTCTCCGGCGACGAGTGCAAACCCTGGTACGGCGACCGGACCGGCGGGAACTTCACCGTCGCCGGTAACCTGCTGACCGGCGAGAGTGTTCTCGACGCAACCGCGAGCGCCTACCGGGAGTCGAGCAACGGGGACCGCCCGCTGGCCGAGCGACTGACCGATGCACTCGCCGCCGGGCACGCCGAGGGCGGGGACAAACGCGAGGAACTCCGGGTCCAGAGCGCCGCGATTCGCGTCGCGCGCACCGAGGACCCCCCCATCACCCCTGCCTACGACGACCTGCGTGTCGACGCCACCGAGACACCCATCGCCGACCTGCGGGAGACGGTCGACCTCGCCGCCGAGAGCTACCGGCAGTCACTCGAACGCTACGAGGAGGACTACGCCGAGGACGACGACAGCGGCATGTGACCTGCCGACACTGGGCGCGAACGGCGGCACGTGACTCGCCCGACGCCGTGGGGAACAGGGGTCGTGTGCCGAGACAGCGCGCGGGCGTGTCACAATCCCGAGCAGCGCCAAATTTTTTCGCGCGCAGTACTACCTTATTATTGATGAGTACCGACCTCGTCACGTACGTGCTCATGGGCCTCTACCCGGCACCGGTGATGTGTGTGGTCGGTTTCGCGCTCGTCCAGGTTCACGTGCGAGTGCTCGCGGCCCGCGGGGGCGAGGAGCGCTACCCGGCGTCGCTCCAGCGTGTCGTCGAGAAGTACCGGCGCGAAAACTACGCGGACGCGGACACGGAGGCAGGGGGTGAGTAACCGGTGGAGTTCGTGCTCGTCGCGGCCGCCGTCGCCGGTATCAACGTGGTCGCCATCGCCGTCGGCTACTACATCGGACTGGGGCATATCGACCGAATGCTCGACATCGACGAGGGTGCCGAGGAACGGGCGTTCCCGCCGGGGTTCGAGGCACGTGAGAGCGAGCGAATCGGTCCGCTCTCGCCCGAGGAGATCGACGACATCGACGAGTGGGACCGCCGGGAGTGACCCGGTCCGGAGGCGCCACGAGGCCGTCTCACGAGCTGGTGTTCGCGCCCGACCGCAACAGAGGTCTGTTCCTCTGCTGTCGGTGACCGGCAGCACCGGGTCCGGCTACCCTCAGCCGGGGAAACGGGAAGGTACTACAACTACCGTCAGAACAGGTTTCACCCCGACCAGTTCGACACCACTCAGAGTTCGACACCGCTCGGGATGAGACTCCGCTGTCGGAGCAACTTGCCATCGCTGTCGTAGACCAGAAGTGCGCTCATCTGGTAGACCGTCACATCGCCGTCGGTTCCGTGGATGCGGATGCGGTAGCTGGCGTCGTCGTCGGCCTCGCGGGCAGCCGCGACGAGGGTTCGGACAGCCGCCGCGTCTGCGTTTGCCTCGAGCAGGTACGCACCCGTGACCCGGTGTGTGAGACTGAACACACCGTCGGCTGACTCCCGGAGCCGGAAGGCGGCGTCGAGGTCAGTCGCGGGGATCGGTTCGCCGTCCTCGCTCAGTCGGTCGTCGAGCTCGTCGGCCGGGCCATCGTACGTGATATCGAGGGTCGGGGGACCGCTGTCCGCCTGCTGAACAGACGGTGTGAACTGGTCGCGCTTCATCTACTTGTTCCCTACGTGTCGAGGTGTCATGAACGTAACGGCGCGTCCCGGCTGTCGCCGGTCTGGTCCGGACTCGACGAGAGTGTGTCTGTGGACTCCGACCGCCGTCGTGTCACCGTCTGCGGACAGCCGCCTTGCGAGCAGCTCGTAGCGCGCTCGTGACGGCACGTCCACAAAAGACCTATGCGGTCGGACCGACCACAGTACGCACATGAGTTCCGACACGCCGGCGCTCGCCTTCGACGACGGACTGTTGCCGGCAGTCGCACAGGACGCCGGGACCGGCGAGGTGCTGATGCTCGCGTACGTCTCGCGGGAGGCGCTCGACCGGACCCGCGAGACGGGGCTGGCACACTACTACTCGCGCAGTCGCGACGAGCTCTGGCAGAAAGGCGAGACCAGCGGTCACGTCCAGCACGTCGAGCAGGTCCGGGTCGACTGTGACGGCGACGCCCTGCTGTACCTGGTCGAGCAAACGGGCGGTGCCTGTCACACCGGCCACGAGTCGTGTTTCTACCGCTCGCTCGACGGCGAGCCGGTCGCGGACAGGGTGTTCGACCCCGAGGAGGTCTATGAGTAGCGCAGACATCGCCGACCCCGACGCAGACGACCTCGTCGAGCGACTGCACCGCACCGAAGAACGGTTGACCGAGCGGCGGGCCCGCGTCGAGGAGTTCGGCCACGACGACATCGAACAGCTCGCCGACGCCTACCGTGCCTTTGTCGACCTGCTCGACCGCTACGAGGACCAGGTCGTCGGCGACGCGGGCGACGTACAGACCAACGTCGAGTTCCAGAGCCAGGTGGCCGAGGTCACGGGCGACATCCCGTCGGACACGCTGCTGTACGAGACGTTCACCGAGTGTTCGGAGTATCTCAAACAGAAGTGGTTCAACGAGTCGGACTTCGACCACGTTCGCGAGCAGCTCGAACCGGTCGGTGATATCGTCGCCCGCCTCGACGAGTACGAGGAGACACACCGCGACTACCGCAAGGTTCGCCGCGACATCCGGACGGAGATACGGACCCTGCAGGAGCGCATCGAGCAGCTCGAACGCCTCGTCGAGCTCGACAGAGCCGACCTGACCGCACCGACCGACCGACTCCGGGACCCCATCGAGCGGTACAACGAGACAGCAACCGAGCGGTTTCGGTCGTTCGTCGAGAAGCGCCCGGCCCGGGAGCTGCTCGCGGTGCTCGACGCGATGGACGCGTACCCGCTGGTCCCGTTCGAGACGCCGCCGGCGGAGCTCAGGGCGTACCTCGACGAGGCGGCACCCGGCGAGATGCCGGTGCCCGACCTGCTGGAGTACGCCCGGTACTCGCGCTCGAAGCTCTCTCACTACGTCGACGACCCCGACCGGTTCGACCACGTTGTCGGGGGGAGACGGGCGTTTCTCTCCGGACTGGACGCCGACCCGCTGCACGTCTCGTGGCCGCCGCCCACCGCCACACACCTTGAGTGGCGCTGCCGGGAACTGACCGCTGCGCTCAACCGTATCGACCCGGACGCGGTCGAGCCGCTGCGTGCCGTGGCCGCACTCCCCCGCGAGACCGAGTACGAGCGCCTGCGCGACAGCGCCGTCGCGAGCGAGCAACTCTCCGGCGACGAGCGCGAGCGCCTCCGGAACGAGGATGTTGCGGCCACACTCGAACAGTTGCGGGCACAGCAGGACCGACTCCGGGACGCACTCGCGGAGAGCCGCGACCCGCCGTAGCCGACCGGGTAGAGCGTACAGACTTATTACTGTCGGGCTACCCAGTCCAGGTGTGCCACGGGGGAGTGACAGGACGACGGTGCTGGTCGTCGACGACGAGCGCGAGGTGGCGGACGTGTACGCACTCCGACTCGACAGTCAGTACGAGACACGAACCGCGTACGGCGGGGCCGAGGCGCTCGCGGCGCTCGACGACACCGTCGACGTGGTGTTGCTGGACCGCCGGATGCCCGATACATCCGGCGACGAGGCACTCGCGGAGATACGCGACAGCGGGTACGACTGCCGGGTGATCATGCTCACGGCTGTCGACCCCGGACGGGATATCGTCGGGATGCCGTTCGACGACTACCTCTGCAAACCCGTCGAGAAGGACGACCTCGTGCGTGCCATCGAGCAACAGCTCCTCGTGAAACGACACGACGGCCGACTGGGGGAGTATCTCGAGGCCCGCTCGAAGCTCTCACTGCTCGACAGCCAACTACCGCCGGGCAGCGAGGAGGTCGACCGACTGCGCTCGCGGGTCACACAACTCGAGTCCGAACTCGACGGCCAACTCGACGACGTGGACGGTCTCGATTCGCTCGACGAGTTCGAGCAGTCGTTTTTCAGTATCAACCGACATCCGGGGTGACCCACCGCCCCGTAACTCGCCCACCGGTCCGGTGTCATCATCGACCATCGGACCGGACCCGAGGCCGGACGAGACCACCACAGTTGCTGACCGGTCCTGAGAGACGAGTCAGGTCAGCGGGATGTCTTGTGGCGGCTGTGAACGACCGTCGAGGGGGAAATCGGTGCACTCGGCGCCGTCGACCGTGTCGAGGCCGACCACGAGTCCAGCGCCGTCGAACTCGTCGCTGAGACCGAACTCCACGCTGCCCTCGAGCGCGCGGCCTCCGAACTGGGCACCTGAACCGTGCTCACCGGTAGTCGGCGCGATTTCGCGAGCGTACGGGCAGACCGGATGGGGCACGCCGGACAGAGGGTGCCGTCTACGGGCCGAAAGTGCGATGACGCCCACTCACTGCACCATGTGCCGCTGGATGTCTCCGGAGGTCTTGTACGACTGGTGGATCACGAGCGCGAACAGCAGGCCGGCAACGACGGCGAGTGCCGGCAACAGCGGGACGATAGCGGACGGCACGCGCGGTGTGACCAGATCCGAGACGACCACAGCGACGTCACCGGCACTGGACCCGCCGAGCGAGGCCACCGCGTCCGTGTAACTCACACAGACCGCGACGGCGAGAAACGGAATCTCGTACAGCAGGAGCAACCCCAGCGTCCGGAGTGGCCGGTCGAACAGTTCGTCTGCTCGGTACTTTGCTGCGGCCTTCGGTGACCGCGCACGCGCGTCGTCACGCCGGAGGCGTCGCTGTTCGTGATGCTTGATGTCACTCGGATTGCGCTCGGCCTCCCCGTCGTTGTCGGTATCGGCCCGTTGCTCTGCGTCGTGGTACGCCGCCATGTCGAAAAGCATCGCCAGCGGCCACCCGATAACCAGGTACAGGTACGTCAGCACGGTTCGACTCATACCTGACCCGTGTAGGGCATCCAACATAGTTTTTTTGTCACTACAACTAACTACCGCGTCGCGGTCCGCATCGGCCGGATACCGGTTCCCGCGCGAGACGGACCCATACGCCCGGCGTGGAACACGGACCCGAACGGTCCGGTACGACCCCGAGTCGCTCGTCATTCAGGGGTCGAGGTTCGGGTCAGACGTTCCTGACCGCCGCGCGCAGTGCTGACGGGTGTGCCGGAACTGCCACCCTGCGGCAGTGCGTGCCGACACACGTTCGGGAACTGTGCCGCTCAGTCGGTCAGGGTTTGGGCAGGCGCGACCACGCGCAGAGGGCGAGCGCCACCACGACTGCGAGCGGACCGAACCCCGGTCCCGACGCGTCGTCCGATTCCTCGTCGGTGCCATCCGTCGAACCGTCGCCGCTCTCTCCGTCGTCCCCACCGCCTGAGTCGTCTGTGTCGTCCCCACCACCCGTGTCCTCTCGAATAATCGTTGTGACGGTCACACTGTCATCCGGCGTGCGGACGGTGTGGGTCACGTTGGTCGCGCTGTCGGGGGCGACGGCGACGAACGTGACTGTCGTCTCCTCGCCGGCCCCCAGTTCGACTGTCGTCTCGTTTGCCGGTTCGCGCCGGAACTCGTAGGTGACCGTCGCGGTACCTGCCGTGTCACCGGTGTTGGTGATGGTTGCGTCGACAGGCAGCGTCTCGCCGGGCGCGGCAGTCGCCGGGGCGTCGACTGTCGTCACCTCGAACACCGGTTCCTCGACTGTCTCGACAGTCACCGTTGCAGTGTCGGTCCGCGTTGTGTTCCCCGCAGTATAGCCCGCTCGTACCGTTGCCGTTCCCTCGGCCACACCCAGGATGGTGCCGTTCTCGACAGTCACAACACCGGGGTTGAGCGTCTCGACAGTGGCGGTGTCGGTAACCTCCGTCTGGACCCCGTCGGCGAACGTTGCCGTCACCGTGGCCGACGTGTTCTCGCCCGCCGCGACCCGGGTGTCCGCGAGCGAGAGCGACACCTCGTCAGGAACAACGGGGTCCGCGAAGAGCCCTCC
This sequence comes from uncultured Halobacteriales archaeon, assembly GCA_964477945.1. Lineage (GTDB taxonomy): Archaea > Halobacteriota > Halobacteria > Halobacteriales > Haloarculaceae > Halovenus. The sequence goes on along the minus strand of CAYZGA010000058.1, from coordinate 8,249 downwards.
GGGAAACGTCAGCGTGACATCTGTGATTGCCGTCGTGTTGTCGAGCGGGAGTGTCTCGAACGCGGTGGGTCCGTCCGGACCGCCGACGGCGAACCGGACCTCGTCACCGGCACCGGTGTCGACGACGAGTCTGTCCGCGAACGCCCCCGGCCCGCCGACCGCACCAGGTTCGTCGACCGTGACCGAACTCCGCGACTCGCCATCGACGACGGCGTGGATGGTCGTCCCGACCGGAACGGGGTTACCCGCCTCGTCGGCAGCCGTTCCGTAGATGTTGACCGGTTCCCGGGGCGCGTGGTCGTCGACGGCGGTTGCCACAGTGAACGGTACAGCGACCAGTAAAAGTCCAACGAGCCACAGGGAGAGCAGTGTCCGGGTCGGTGCGGTCATCCGACAGCCGGACACCATCTACAGCGAGCTAAACAGCACCTGCACGTCGAAGATACTGACCCGACCGTCGCCGTCGAAGTCGAACGCCACCACGTTATCTTGGACGACCGGTTCGTCGAGGAAATCGAAGAGTGTCTGTACGTCCGTGATGTCGAACTCGCCGTCACCAGTAATATCGTTGAGTCGACCGTTACCGGTCGTGTCGGTTGCGTCGTTGCCGTCACCGTTCACGTCTATCTGGGCGAACGACGCGTTAGGGAAGTCGAGCGTCTGCTCCACCACCGGACCGGCCGCGTCGAGATCGACACCCTCTGTCGCCATCGCGCCGTCGGGACTGTTGATTGTGAACCTGACCGTCTCTCCGGCGGTGCTGTTGACCGCGAGTTTGTCGTCGAACGCGTCCGGCCCGCCGAACTGCCCCGCTTCGGCGGTGGTGAGAACGTCCTCGACATCGCCGTCGACGAGCGCGTAGACGGTCGTTCCGGCCGGCATCGTGTTGTTCGCCTCGTCCTCTGCCGAACCGTAGACGTTCACCGGCTCGCCCGGTTGCGGAACGTCCTGTGCGACAACGGCCGCCGACGCGGTGACGCCGGCGAGCGCTAGCACCACGACGACAGCGGCACCGAGCAGCTGTCGACTGTCAACCGACCGGACGAGGCTACCGTCCGGACCCGCTCGCGGCGTCATACCAACCTCCCCCCGGCCGGGTTGACGCGTGCTGTCTCGTCGTCCGGCGGTGTCCCGCTGGTGACCGGTTCGGCCGCCCGTGGCTGACTCCATCCGGTGACCCGTTTCGCACTCATACTGAATCATTTGTTGATTCAGCACCCAGTTATATAAAAACTGCGAGGACTGGGTAACCTCTCGTCGGCCGTGTGAGACGACGCGACTACCACGGAGACGTGACGATTCGCAACGCTTATCCATCGCTTCCGCGGTACTTTCGTACTGCGCCGGCGTAGCTCAGCGGTAGAGCGATTCCCTCGTAAGGAATAGGCCGAGGGTTCGAATCCCTCCGCCGGCTTGAACATTTATCGATGGTTCCGTACCCGTCGAGCCGGGACACCGGTTCGGCGCGTGCCCCTCGCGGGTCATCCACCGGGACCCGACGCATGTGCCCTGTATCGTCAGTCGTGCACGCCGAAGTTCCGGACGACCGGTCTGTCGTCGAGCGAAACTGCATACAGTCCTGACCGGGTCGACAGAACAGTTTCAACTGACACGACAGTGTGTCGCGCAAGTTGCAACGAAATTGCAACGGAGTTGCAACAGAGTTCACAGACAGTTTCTCCGAAGTTTGGAAAATAATAAAGTGACAATACGGCGTGGGCAGTGGTATGCGCGAACCGCTATCGGTTCTGCTGGGAGTGACAGTCGCGCTGGGACTGGTTACCGGCGTGGGGGCTGCCGACGCGGACGACGGTGTGGCGACGCCCCTGCAGGACGGTGACGGGAACACCACAGACAGTGAGAACGAGTCCGCGGACGGAGGTGCCGAGGAGGCCACGGGAGACGACGGTGGACTCCTTCCAGTGAGTACAGACCTCGGAGTCGCAGTCGGCCTGATACTGGTCGGCGTGGCGGGCATCGTCGCCGTTCGAGTCCGATGAGAGCACAGGTCAGAGCGCTCGTCAAACTCGCAACGAGCAAGCAGGTGGTGACAGCGGTACTGGCCGGTATCGCGGCGGTGGCGGGGTCGTTCGCGGCGGCCGGACTCACCGCGGCGTTCCCGTTCACACCGGTGTCCTCGTTCGTGGTGCACAACACACCTGCGGTCGTTATCAACACGACACTGGACACGTTCGGCGAGTACGGCAAGTACATCAACATGTCGTTCACGCTATTCCTGACGACGTCACTTTTCATCGGGGTGGCCGGTGTCGCGCTGTTGCTGGATAGCCTGCTGGACCTGCGCTACGTCCACCCGGCTGCGACGACCGGACTGTTCGCGTGGGCACTGGCGGCCGGACTCACCACAGCACCACTGCTGTCGCTGGGGGCTGGACTCCCCGCGGCGGGAATCGTCGTGCTGGTCGAGCGGCCCTGGCGGGACGAACTCTCGCTGAAGGACACCCGTCGCTGGCCCGACGAGGACCGCCGGACGGTGCTCGAAACGGGGTTCGGTGTGGTCGGGTTCGCCGGGGCGTCGTACATCCTGGGCGACTACCGGACGCCCGCGGACGACTTCCCGGCACTGGACGAGGTAACCGGGAGCGGTCTCTCGGAACCGGAGAGACTGCTCGACGAGGCCGAACAGAGGTCGTTCGACCTGCCGGACAGTCCGGGACTCGTGAGCGAGATCGGCTCGTTCTACACTGTCGACATCGCGAGCGTCGCGCCGCGGGTAGACGCCGACAGTTGGGAACTCGACGTGACCGGTGCGGTCGAGACAGAGACGACACTCTCCTACGACGAACTGAAACGGATGGAGACAGAGCACCGGTTCAGCACCCTCCGGTGTGTGGGCGAGGAGCTGAACTCCCGGGAGATGGACACCGCCGTCTGGACCGGTGTCCAGGCGAGCGCCATCTCCGAGCAGGCCGGCGCAACCGGCAACTTCGTCGCTATGCGTGCCGACGACGGCTACTGGAACGTTCTCCCGCGGGAGGTGTTCGAGCAGGCCTACATCGTCTACGGGATGAACGGGCGCGTCCTGCCCCGCGAGCACGGCCACCCGGTCCGGGTCATCGTGCCCGGCCACTGGGGCGAGACCAACGTAAAGTGGCTCCAGGAACTCGAGTTCCTCGAGGAGGACATCGACGGCTACTGGGAGGAGCGTGGCTGGGAGGGGACCGGCGAGGTGTGTGCGGTCACGAAGATCTGGACCCAAGCCGAGACAGCAAACGGGGTCCTCCTCGGCGGACTGGCCTACGACGGACTTGACGGGGTCGACCGTGTCGAGATATCGCTCGACGGCGGCGACACGTGGACCGAGACCGAGGTGACCGAACCGCTCTCCGGCGGTGACACCTGGCGACAGTGGCGCTACGAGGTGACCGAACCCGGCGACCACGAGGTGGTCGTTCGGATGCACGACCGGACCGGCGAGGTACAGGAGAGCGAGGAAAGTGACTCCTTTCCGGACGGGGCGACCGGGTGGGTGAGCGAGACAGTCAGCGTATAGCGACAAAAGAGATATGAGGACGACAATCAAAAGACAGTTTGAACGGAGGACCGAACAATGGCGTTCTGGATGAGTTCGGCGGTCACGCTCGCCGCGGTGAACCTGGTACTGCTGAGTACGCTCACCGTGGTCTGGGCGCGCAACTACCGGACGTTCCGGTCACCGATGTTGCTCGGCCTGTTGTTGTTCGCGGGCGTGCTGGTTGTCGAGAACGTCGTCGCCATCGCCGCGTACCTCTCGACGGAGATGATATACGCCGGCGGCAAAACCGCTATGTACACCCTGGTCGGCCTGCGCGGCCTGCAGTTCGTCGCACTCACCTTTCTGACCGTGGTGACGCTGTTCCCCTCGCTCCGAGTGCTCCGCTCGGGCGTCGACTCACAGCAGGACGCCGGCTGATACTGTCGGCTGCTGAGGCGATTACTACGGGGTCAGCGAAGGCTGACGTACCTAAAGGCGCTCACGGCGAGCAGTTGCAGACCACGCTGTACAGTGACGAGTGTCGCTATCGTCGGTTCGTCGACGTAGAAGTACAGCGCCACCGAGTTCTCCGCGAGCAAACTACCGCGAACAGCACCAGTCCGAGCGCGAGCGGTGTCCGCATCGACCGGTAGGTGCGCCCCCAGACGGTGAGGACGAGCAACAACGCGAGCGCGGACAGCACGGCCGCGACGGTGAACCCCGTTATCAGGACTCCCCCATGTGTTCGGTGATGCGTTCGAACGCCTCCTCGTGCTGCCGGAACCGGTCGGTGAGAAAGTACAGTTCGCCGTAGTCGCTTCCGCCAGCCTCGACAACGTCGTGCTCGGTGAGCGTGTCGAGGTGGTGGCGAACGGTGTTGTACTCGACATCGAGTTCGTCGGCCAACTGGTTCGCGTTCCGGGGACGCTCGTCGAGAAGGCGGATTATCCGGGCGCGGTTCTCACCCCCCCTGGTACCGGCAATCAGGTACCACAGCGCCTTCTCCATTATGCCGGGATACTGGCTGTCAGTAATATAAACCGGTCGAAACACGCCTCACACAGACTCGGCGCGAACGGGCCGTCGGGGGCATCCGCTGTCGGGCGTGTCGGGCGCAGTCGCCGTCGGCAGTGTCGGCGCGGATCGGTCTGTCACTGGGTCGCTGTCCTCGGTGTGTCTGTGAACGACACCCGCGCCCGGCCACTGTGTACGGCAGGCGAGAGCCGACCAGAGTTTTTTTGTTCGCGGTCGAACTGCGGGTATGGGACACGTCGAGACATCGTACCGGCTGTCTCTCGGCACGGCGGACGGACTGCGTACCGTCGTCGTGGACGGGACAGATGCCAGTGTGGACGGGGCACGTGCCAGCGTCGTCGAGAGCGCACTCCCGGGCGAGGCGGTCCGGGCACTCGATGTCTCGCCAGCGGACCCCGACGACGTGTTCGTCGGGTGTGGACTCCGCGGCTGGGGGCTGTACCGGACGCGGGACGGCGGTGAGACAGTCGAGTCACTCGGGTTCGAGGAGGCGTGGGTCTGGGGACTCCAGCGACACCCCACGGACCCCGACCGGCTGTACGTCGGGACCGAACCACCGGGGCTGTGGGTCTCGACTGACGACGGGGGGTCCTTCGAGCCACTCGACGGTATCGACCGGTTGCCGAGTCGCGGGGACTGGACGTTCTTTCACGAACCGTTCCACGCGGGTCACGTCCACGGTATCGCCGTGCACCCGGACCGTCCCGGGCAGGTCTTCGCGGGTATCGAACACGGCGCGATCATCTACTCGCGGGACGGCGGCGAGACCTGGCAGGAGTCACTGGCCGCCGAGGACGTTCACCGGGTCGCGTTCCACCCGGCGGACCCCGACCGGGTGTTCGTCGCGGCCGGGTCGGGGCTGTACCGGAGTGACGACGCCGGCCGGTCCTGGGAGCAGGCGCCCGACCTCGCGGGCGAGTACGCCCACAGCATCGCGTTCGACCCGGACTCGCCGGAGCGGATGTACGCCTACGTCGCGACCGACGGGATGGCGCTGTACCGGAGCGACGACGGCGGCGACTCCTGGGTCGGTATCGGCGACGGACTCCCCGCGGCACGACCGGCCGACACACTCCGGGTGCACCCGGACCGGCCGGAGACGCTCGTCTACGCCGGCGATGTCGAGGACGGCGGCCGACTGTTCGTGAGCCCCGACGCCGGCGAGTCCTGGGACCGTCTCGACCTGGAACTGCCGAAGGTGTGGCGACTGGCCGTCGCGGACACGGACATCTCGTGAACAGCGACGGGTCACCGTCGGCCGGGTCGCGGACGTGTGCCCCCGGATATCTGGGCCGGGCCGTCGCCGTCATCCGTGGCCCGACGGTCGGAGCGGTTATGCCTGCGGCAGTCCCAGATACGAGTATGCTGGACGGAGTGCACGTCGCGCTCGGGGTCTGCGGGTCGATTGCGGCGGTGAAGACTGTCGAGTTGGCCCACGAACTCCGGCGGCAGGGGGCCGAGGTCCGTGCGGTGACGACATCGGCGGCCGAAGGTATCATCCACCCGTGGGCGCTCGAGTTCGCGACGGAGAACCCGGTCGTGACCGAGATAACCGGGCGCGTCGAGCACGTCGACCTCTGCGGGGTCGACGGCTGGGCGGACGTACTGCTGATTGCGCCGGGCACCGCGAACACGGTGGGCAAGATCGCGGCGGCGATAGACGACACGCCGGTGACGACCTGTGCGACGACGGCGCTGGGGGCGGACCTGCCGGTGGTTGTCGTGCCGGCGATGCACCAGCCGATGTACGAGCACCCGGGGGTGCTCGAGTCTATCGAGCGCATCGAGTCGTGGGGTGTCGCCTTCGTCGAGCCGCGCATCGAGGAGGGAAAGGCGAAGATAGCAACCGAACGGCGGGTGGTGACCGAACTCGCGCGGGCGACGGGCGACGACCCGCTCGCCGGGGCGTCGGTCGTGGTCACGAGTGGCGCGACAACGGAGTCGGTCGACCCGATTCGGACCCTCTCGAACCGTGCCTCCGGCCGAACCGGGCGGGCGGTGGCGCGGGCCTGTTACGCCCGCGGGGCCGAGGTGGTACTGGTCCACGACGGGCCGGACCTGTCGTGGGCGACCGTAGAACAGGTCGAGAGCGCAGCGGAGATGCTTGAGGCGACACTCGCACACGCCGACGAGGCGGACGCGCTGGTGTCGGCGGCGGCGATCTCCGACTACACCGTCGAGACTGCACCCGAGAAACTCCGCTCCGGGCACGAGGAGCTGAGCCTCTCGTTGCGGCCGACCCCGAAACTGCTCGACACGGTCCGCGCCGAACACCCCGACCTGCCGATGGTCGGGTTCAAGGCCGAGACCGACGGCGACGACGCGGCCATCCACGAGCGAGCGCGTCACGTCCAAGAACGGGTCGACCTCGCGTTCGTGGTCGGCAACGACGCGAGCGTCATGGGCGAGTCCAACACCCGGGCCCTGCTCGTCGACGGCGACCGGCGCGATGTCGTCACGGGGTCGAAAGCCGACCTCGGGGCGCGCGTGGCCGACCGGCTCGCAACCACCCTCGAAGACCGCCGGGCGGGACCCAACAAACGGTCACACAATTCATCACGGAACTGAATACACGGCCACTGTCGTGAGTTCGGCGCCGGTCACGTCCCGTTGCTGTCCCCGTATTCCGCGGCAACCTCTCGGCGCGCGTATGGGACCGTAAACAGACTTATGTGTGAGTAGACCATCTAGAGCAAGTAGTATCGGTAGCCGCCAGGTCCCCGGCACCGGTTCCGGTCACTGAGGTTCCTGGTGACGCTGCCGTGGAACGCATACACATGGCACGAACCCATCTACAAACACGCGCACCGGAGCGACAACCGAGCACCGACACGGTCCGACCAGCGGGTCGCGGGCAGTCGGTCGACGAGACAGAGACGCGGTCGTTCGGCGGGCAGCGAGGAGGTGGTGAGGACCGATGAGCGAACAACGACGGAGTCTCGAGTCGCTGAGCGAGGAGTACCGGCAGTCGATTCCCTCGGACCTGCGCCAGCCCCGGTCGTTCGAGTGGTACCTCGACGAGCTCTACCAGGAGCCCCGTATCGCCCGCAGCGCCAACCAGCGGGTCGCGGATATGTTCGATTTCTACGGGACCGAGTACGACGAGGATACGGGTGTCGTCGAGTACAAGCTCGCCTCGGAGGACCCGCTCAACGACGGCGAGAACACCTTCTACGGGCAGGTCGTCCACGACGCGATGCACGAGTTCGTCAACAAGGTGAAATCGGGTGCACGCGGTCTCGGCCCGGAGCGGCGCATCCTGCTGTTGCTCGGCCCCGTCGGGTCGGGGAAGTCGGCCTTCGACTCGCAGATCCGGACCTACTTCGAGGACTACACCGCCCGCGATGCCGGCCGGATGTACACATTCCGGTGGGTCGACCTGTGTAACGTCATCCCGGACCAGGACCCCGAGGACAACGTGGTTCGCTCGCCGATGAACCAGGACCCGCTCGTGTTGCTCCCCGAGGAACAGCGGGAAGGTATCATCGCGGACCTCAACAACCGGCTCGACGCACCGTACACGATTCACAACGAGCAGGCGCTCGACCCCGCCAGCGAGTTCTACATGGACCGCCTGCTCGCGCACTACGACGACGACCTGCAGGCCGTCTTCGAGAATCACATCGAGATTATCCGTCTGCTGGCAGACGAGAACAAGCGACAGGGAATCGAGACCTTCGAGCCGAAGGACAAGAAAAACCAGGACGAGACGGAGCTCACGGGTGACGTCAACTACTCG
>CAYZGA010000057.1:0-14513 GCA_964477945.1 uncultured Halobacteriales archaeon | reverse complement strand
GGGATTCGAAGGAGACGAGTCGCGCGCAGCGGAGCGAGCACGTCTCGGCGTGGTTCGAATCCCACCGTGCCCGTCGTCTGCGAACGACAGTGAGCAACGACGGCACCGGGATTGGGTCGCCGGTCACTCGTCGTATATCTCGGCCAGTTCGGCCTCGTGGGCGGCGCGGATATCGCGGCGGCGTTTCTTCAGCGAAGGGGTGAGCATATCGTTGTCGGGGGTCCACTCCTCGGCGACGAGTGCGAACTTCTTTATTTTCTCGACCTGCCCGAGGTCGGCGTTGACCCGTTCGATGGAGTCTGCGACCCAGTCGATGACACGCTCGTCGTCGGTGAGCAGGTCGGGGTCGTCGGGCAGGTCGATATCCTCGTTGTCGGCCCACTCGCGGAGTTGTTCGAAGTCGGGGACGACGAGCGCGCCGACGAACTTCTGGTCGTCACCGACGATCATGAGCTGCTCGACGCGCTCGTCGGTCGAGAACCGCCCCTCGATCGGTTGGGGGGCAACGTTCTTGCCGGTGTCGAGCACGATGAGTTGCTTCAGGCGGTCGTGGATAACGAGGTACCCCTCGGGGGTTCGCTCGACGAGGTCGCCGGTCCGGAACCACCGGCCGTCGGCGTCGGGGTCGACATCGCCGGGTGCGAGAACGGCATCGGAGGCGAGCGGCTCCTCGACAAAGGCCGCGTCGGTCGCGTCGGGGCGGTTCCAGTAGCCGTCGGTGACGTTCGGTCCCCGGACGAGGAGTTCACCGACGACGCTGTCACCGTCGCGGAGGGCCAGGTTTCCGCGGTTGGCCTCGCTCGTGTCCAGCGCGATGTCCACGTCGACCACCGGAACCCCGACAGTACCGGGGCGAACGTCGTCGGGCGAGTTGACAGACACCACGGGCGAGGTTTCCGTCAGACCGTACCCCTCGACGATGCGTAGCCCCATCCCGTTGAAGATGCGACAGAGGTCACGACTCAGACTCCCCCCGCCCGAGACGAACAGTTCGACGTTCCCGCCGAGCTGTTCTTTCACATTCGAGTAGACCAGGCGGTCCGCGAGCGAGTACTTCGCCTGGAGGAGGGCACCGGGGTCGTCGGTCTGCTGGTACCGCTCGGCGACGTCGAGCGACCACTCGAAGATGCGCGACCGGAGCCCACGTTCGCCGGCCTGCTCGCGCATGGAGCGGAAGATGCGCTCGTACACCCGGGGGACACTCGCCCCCGTGGTGGGTTGGAGCATCGCGATATCCTCGGTGATGGTGTCGGTACTCTCGGCGTAGCCCACCGTCGCACCAGAGCCAAACATCAGGAAGTGGCCGGCGAGGCGCTCGAAGACGTGCGCCAGCGGCAGAAAGGAGATGGTCGTGGTGTCGGCGTCGACGGAGACCCGGTCGGGGGCCTCAGGGCGCGGACCGATACGCCGGCGGATGGCGTGGATGTTCGACCGGAAGTTCCAGTGTGTCAGGCGGACACCCTTTGGTTTGCCGGTCGTTCCGGAGGTGTAGATGAGACTCGCCAGGTCCTCGGGGTCCGTCTCGTCGAGCCACCCCCGGTAGGTCGACTCGTCGAACGCCTCGGCCCCGCGCTCGTGAATCGCACCGAGCGTGAGGATGTCCTCGCGCTCGTGCGGCGTCGACGGGTCGTCGACGAGGACGATAACCTCCAGGTCGAGTTCGTCCTCGACGGCGAGTACCCGTTCCAGCAGGCGCTCGTTCTCGACAACGACACCGGTCGCGCCGGGGTCACCGAGCAGGTACTGCACCTGCTCCGGCGAGGAGTCGGTGTAGACGGTGGTGACGACAGCGCCGCCGGCGAGCAACGCCAGGTCGGACTGTGCCCACTCCATGCGGGTGTCCGCGAGGATGCCGACGCGGTCACCGCGGTCGATACCGACCGCACGGAACCCCGCCGCCAGGTGCCGGACTACCTCGCGCATCTCCCGGTAGGTGAGTGCGGCATACTCGCCGGCCGGCGCAGGCGGGACCGCGCCGGAGAGACTCCGGTCGTAGACACCCCCCTTGTAGCGCTGGGCCGGCGCGTCGAGGTGGCGCTCGGCGCTCTCCTCGTACAACTCCGGTATCGTCCCTCGTCCGGCGATGTCGTCCTCGTACTCACGCTCGGCGGCCAGCCAGTCCGGTTCCGATATCGGCATCTCGGTCATCTGTCCACGAGGATACCGGGCACCGACACAAAAAAATACCTCTGCCGGTCGACAGTCGGGACAGCGGACGGCCCGGGTCAGCTCTCGCCGGCGAGGCGGTCACGAACCCACGCGACCGGGCGAAGCGGGAGGAAGACGTAGTCCTCGTGGGGGTCCCACCGCATAAAGGCGAGACTGTTCGAGACCACCGACACGCTGGAGGCGGCCATCGCGACACCGGCGAGCGCGGGGTCGAGCAGACCGAGAGACGCGACCGGAACGAGCGTCGCGTTGTAGCCGAGTGCCCAGACGAGGTTCTGCCGGACCTTCGAGATGGTTGCGTCGGCGATACGCATCGCCTTGAGCACGTCCGCGGGGTCGTCACGCATCAGCGTGACGTCGGCGCTCTCGATAGCGACATCCGTCCCGGAGCCGATTGCGATACCGACGTTGGCAGTCGTCAGCGCGGGGGCGTCGTTGACACCGTCACCGACCATGACGGCTCTGGAGCCGTCGGCCTGGATGTCGTCGACGGCGTCGGCCTTGTCCTCGGGGAGCACCTCGGCGTGGACGTGTTCGGGAGCGATACCGAGTTGCTCACCGATAGCACGCGCGGTGTGTTCGTTGTCGCCGGTGAGCATCATCACCTCGTAGCCGCGCTCGTGTAGTTCGGTGACAGTCTCTCTGGCGCTCTCGCGGACGGTGTCGGCGGTGGCGACGACACCGAGCACCGCACCGTCGAGTGTGACCAGCATCGCCGTCTTGCCCTCCCGCTCCAGTCGCTCCATCGTCTCCGCAACCGGTCCGGGGTCGACCCCGTTTGTCCGTAGCAGTTTCCGGTTGCCGACCAGCACCTCGCCTTCGGGAACCGTGGCACGGACACCGTGTCCGGGGACGTTCTCGAAGGAATCCGGGCTATCGATATCCAGCCCTCTCTGTTCGGCACCGTCGACGATAGCCTGCCCGAGCGGGTGCTCCGACCCCGATTCGGCGCTCGCCGCGACACGCAACAGAAACGACTCGTCGACCTCCCGCTCCGGTCGCAACACGCCGCCGTCCGGACGCTCCTGGCCGCCCGGCCGCGTCGGCGCGTCGACGGGGACGACGTCGGTGAGTTCCATCTCGCCGTGCGTGAGCGTGCCGGTCTTGTCGAACACCACGGTGTCGATATCGCGGGCCTGTTCGAGCACGTCTGCACCCTTGTAGAGGACACCGTTTTTCGCGCTGAGTGTCGACCCGACCATCGTCGCCATCGGAGTCGCGAGACCGAGCGCACAGGGACAGGCGATCAGGATGGCCGAGGCCAGCACCACCACGGAGAACTCGAACAGAGGGATACCGGCGGCCATCCCGGCAACTGCCGGTGCGGGACCGCCGCCCACCGGGTCGAGCACGGGAACGACAGCGCCGATGGCGTCCGACACGGCGTACAGCGACTCGGGGAACAGAAACCACAGCACGGCCCAGAGCACGGCGTTCACGATGACCGCCGGCACGAAGTACGCGCTCACCCGGTCGACCAGTCGCTGGACATCCGGCTGGCGGGCCTGGGCCTCCTTCACCCGCTCGACGATCTGCTGGATTGCGGTCTCCTCACCGACGCGTGTCGCCTCGACGTACAGCAGTCCCTGCTCGTTTATCGTGGAGCCGACGACCTCGTCACCCTCGGCTTTCTCGACGGGGGCCGACTCGCCGGTCACCATCGACTCGTCGACAGCACTCTCGCCGTCGACGACGACGCCGTCGGTCGGTATCTGCTCGCCCGGGTGAACCTTCATCACGTCACCGACGGTGACGTCATCGATTGGGACGGTGACCTCCTCGCCGCCCCGGACGACGGTCGCCTCGTCGGCACGCATCTCCAGCAGCTCCTGGAGCGCGGCGCTGGCGCGGGCCTTCGAGCGGACCTCCAGCCACACGCCGAGGTAGATAAACCAGAGGATGAACGCCACCGCCTCGAAGTAGAGCCCGCCGGTGACAACGTTCGCGAGCACGGCGGTACTGTATGTGTAGCCCGTCAGCGTGCCCATCGCGACGAGCGTGTCCATGTTCGCCTGCCGGTTGTTGACCGCCGCGGTGTACGCACCGGCGACGAAGTGCCGGCCGAGTGTCGCCATCAGGGCCGTCGCCAGGGCGAACTCGACCAGGTCGAACCACGCCGGGAGAAAATCGCCGACGAACATCTCGGCCATCACCAGCAGGAACGGTGCGGTCAGGAGTCCGCCGACGACCACCCACCGCCGTTTCGTCTCGAGGTCGCTCTCGACGGCACTCTCGCGCTCCTCGGTCAGGTCGTCACCCGTCTCCGGCCGGTCGGGGGTGTAGCCGGCTGCCTCGACCGCGTCGTAGATATCCGCCATCGATGTCTCCTCGGGGTTGAACTCGACGGTTGCCTCGTCGGTCGCGAAGTTCACATCCGCCGCAAGCACGCCGGGCACGTCCTCGATTGCCGTCGCGTTCGTCTCGGCGCAGGTCGCACACGACATCCCGGCGATACCGACTGTCGTCGTCCTGCGCTCGGGCGTGTAGCCGCTCTCCTCGATGGTCTCGTAGATGTCGGCGAGCGACACTGTCGCCGGGTCGTAGGACACGGTCGCCTCGTCGGTTGCGAAGTTCACATCGACCGATGTGACACCGTCCAGTTCGCCGACCCGCTCCTCGACTGTCGCCGAACAGGTCGCACACGACATCCCGGAGACCGTCAATCTCGATTGCACTGTTCTCTCACCTGTCTGTATATAAGCGACGACCGTTCATGCGGTTTGTCGTTAAGAATCCAGTATCGAGAGGACATCGTACTTTGGAATCGAAAGTCCAGACCCACAGGGCGGGGGTCAGATGGTCACCTCACCCCCGTGCGTGGCCGGTGCGGTAGAGAGCGAAGGTGTCTCGTTCGGGTGGGACTGGCACAGTGGTCCGGGCATGCACTCGACGGGCGTCTGTCGATCACACGTTCCGGTACCGGAGAGGGATATGAGGAATCATTACATTTAAGACCCGCGGGGACAACTGCTCTGGTACAACCTTCATTACAAACCATGAAGGTTCGAGCTAATCATGTACGAGCACTTCACCGACACGGAGAACACGGGGGCACCCCTCGTGCCGATGGTCGAGGAACCGGACGACGTCATGCCAGATGGCGGCCGAGAGACCGATCACGAGGAGGTAGTGCTGAGCCACCGACTCCGGGAGTGAGGTCGGTGGGTGCGCGGCGACTGGCGCACAGACAGTTCGGAAACGCGAACACATCTGCTCGAGTATCGGCAGGTGTGGAGCGACGACGCCTGTCCGTGACTGCCGGGGTCACGCGCTCTCGTCGCAGGTGGTATCAGGTCCGGCGTGCCCGGGAACGGGTGTGACCTGCGACACGAACGGGTCCCTATCTCGGGTGAGTACACGCCACGTGGTCAGTTACGGCACCGAAACTAACCCCGGTTACTGTCGGGCGATTCGGTGCGGTACCGGTTCGTACGCGGAGAGGCGGGCCGGGCGCGATTTGAACACGCGACCGACGGGTTAAGAGCCCGTCGCTCTGCCAAACTGAGCTACCGGCCCACACGTGTATACTTGAGGAGAACGAGTAAAACGGTTGCCCTTCGGGATGGCAACGGCGGGAAACCAGTCCGGAACTGCTAAGACAGCCTGCTCCGTCGTGGCTAGTGATGTCCACGAAAGCAAAGGTTGCCGCCGCACTGGCCGTCGTCGTACTGGTCTACGCCGTCGTCGTCAGGGACTGACCGGCAGTCGAGAGTACAGTGACACGGACAGCGTGGCTCGAAGGAGTCAGGTGTCTCCAGACGCAGATACTGGTATGTACGGCGTGGTGACACGCAACGAGTCAGAGCTGACCTGGAGCGAGTTCGACATCGGTTTCTTCGAGATGAAAGACGTCACCGGGCGAGCGACAACACCCGCCGAGGAGGGGGTCAACATGATCTCGTGTTTCGGCGACAACGCCGCCGTCGAGGGCGACCCCGCGCTTGCGCCCGTCAGCGATGCGGGCGACCGGGCCACCCGCGACCGGCGGTACTTCGACTGGGACTACGTCTGTCCCACCGACGACACGTATCGCGAGGGCATCCTGGAGATGGTCTCGGACGCCGCCGCGGCCAACGAGAACGTCCGACTGGACGATGTCGGGTTCCCGCGCGCCGAGTACTGTCACTGCGAGCGCTGCACCCGGCGGTTCGAGGCGAGCGACCACGACGAGTGGACGGCCTGGCGAACGGCGGTCATCACCGACTTTGTCGCAGAGGCCCGCGAGCGGGTGCCCGGCCGACTGTACCTGACGCTGTACCCCGACCCGTTCCCGGGCCACCTGGAGCGACGTAGCGGGGTCGACGTGGACGCGCTCGCGGCACACGTCGACGAGTTCGTCGTCCCCATCTACGACATGGGCTACACGACGACCTACTGGGTGGAGACAATCGCGAGCGGGTTCCGGGACCGCCTCGACACCCCGTTCAGTGTCGAACTGTACGCCATCGACATCGACCTCGACAACCTCGTCAACGCGACCGAGGTGGCCGGTGAGTACGGCGAGCGGGTGCTGTTTGGCTACCAGGCTGGCAACGGTCGGGCGGTCGTCCGGCGACAGCGCGCCGACGAGCGCGACGGTGTCTCGCACGGCCCCGGCGGGGACCGCAGCTAACTCGCGTCTCGCGCTCGGAGACGCCCGACGGGGCATTTAACAGTCGAGACGCTACCGGTCTTTCATGACGAACATCGAACCACTCGTGCCCTACGCCAGGTTGGTGGGTATCCTGTTCGTGGCCGGTACCGTGACAGCGGGGCTGTACCTGCTGTTTCGTTTCGGGGTAGTCTTCGCTATCCGTGGAATCGTCCGGTTCACGCCGTACGACCCCGAACCGACATCGGGCAGGTCGAACGGGTCGGGAGACCGCGGGGTGTTGTTGTTCACCCGGGCGATTCGCCGGGTGAGCAACCTGCTACCGGGGACGCCACGGAGCAACCCGTTCAACATCATCATCCCGTTGCTGGTCGTCGGACTGCCGACGGCGATACTGCTCGTCGTCGGTCTGGTCGGGTTGCCGCTCGCGACGGCCGCGTTCGTGGCGAGTCTCGGCCCGGACGCGCTGACACTCCCGCTGGCGGTGCTCGGGATTGCGCTGTACTACGGCGCGTTTCTCGGTCTCCTCGGCCTGTGGAAGCGGATACCGGAGCTGAGAGACAACGGACTGGCATCGATTATCTGACGGGGTCGACCGGCCGCGACTGTCCGCAACCGCGGGTGTTCGGCCGAGGCGCGTCGGGTCGGTGAACGGGGCAACAGGCTCTCGCCCGCGTCTCCCGGCTGGTGTGACAGCCCTCGAAAGTCGTTCACGGGCGACGCTCGCGCCAGGTCTGCAGGTGCTCGCGGTCCCGCGTGTCCGGCGGGAGCTCGTTGAACCACCGGGCGTCGGTGATTTCGCCGTCGGGGTCCTCGACAGAGAGGTCGTCGCTGCCGGCGGTGGCCTCGAACAGCGGCAACACCCCCCAGGTGGAGTAGTTGTCGGCGTGGAACGTGACCCGGCCGAGCATCCCGAGTCCGTCGCAGGTGGCGTCGATACCCGCCTCCTCGCGGAGTTCCCGCTCGGCGGCCGCCCGAAAGGACTCCTCGCCGTCGGTCTCGCCCCCGGGTAGCACCCAGAGTCCGACCGCCTCGTGACGCACCAGCAACAGCGCACCGTCCCCGCGGGTCACGAGCGTGTGTGCGCCGTAGGGGGCCCCGTTCCCCCGGATGCGTTCCGCGACGGTCCTGAACCGCCGGCGCGAGACCCGCTTCGTCGTCTCGAACTCGACCAGGGTCCCGTGTCCGGTCGAGAGTCTGTCGTGGGTCCGGGCCGCCTGCTGTGCGGCCTCGTCGGCGAGAATCCAGAGGTCGTCGACCGTCGTCATTGCCTCGACTGTGGCGGTAGCACCGCTCGCAACGGTACTGTTGTCACTATCGTCATATGCGTGTGTTGGGCCGTCGGTACTACAACGTTTCGACGAGGTTCAACTACCGGCACCGCGCTCGTCGAGCAGGTCGAGAAACGCCGCCTCGGAGAGCGTCTCGACGCCGTGCTCGTCGGCGTCGTCGCGCTTGCGCCGACCGGGGTTGTCACCGACCACCAGATAGTCGGTGTTGCCGGAGACGCTCCCAGTTGCGGTGCCGCCCGCCTGCTCGACGAGTTCCTGTGCCTCGCTCCGGGAGAAGGCGTCGAGTGCACCGGTGAACACGAACGTCTCACCGGCGAGCGCGTCGCTTTGCTCGGTCTCGAACGGTTGCGGGTCGACGTGTTCGAGCAGGCGGTCGAGGGCCGCCCGGTTCTGCTCGTTCTCGAAGAACTCGCGGATGGCAGCCGCGACTGTCGGACCGATATCCGGCACTGTCTGGAGTGTCTCGGCGTCAGCCGTCCGGACGGCCTCGAAGGTGGTGAACTCGCTGGCGAGCGCCCGTGCCGTCGTCGTGCCGACCTCCGGGACCCCGAGCGCGACCAGAAAGTCCGGGAGCGGCGGGTCCCGGGTGGCATCGAGTTCGTCGAGGAGGGTCGTCGCGCTGCGCTGGCCCCAGCCCTCCAGCGCCGTGAGGTCGAACACCGACAGCTCGTAGAGGTCGGCGGGTTCCTCGACCAGGCCCTCGCGGACGAGCTGGTCGATCCGTTCCTCGCCAAGTCCCTCGATATCGAGCGCGTCGCGGCTGGCGTAGTGTTCGATGGCGGCCTCGCGCTGGGCCGAACAGCCAAGCCCCGCCGGACAGAACGCGAGCGGACCGTCCCGCTCGACCGGTGTCTCACAGACCGGGCACCGGTCGGGAAAGTCGAACGACCCCTCGCCGGTCTCGACCACGCTGGTCACGTCCGGGATGACGTCGCCGGCGCGCTCAACCTGGACCGTGTCACCGACGGCGACCCCCAGCCGCTCGATC
Source organism: uncultured Halobacteriales archaeon (assembly GCA_964477945.1). Classification (GTDB taxonomy): domain Archaea; phylum Halobacteriota; class Halobacteria; order Halobacteriales; family Haloarculaceae; genus Halovenus. Next base: position 5,473 of record CAYZGA010000057.1, on the reverse strand, counting down.
TCCCCGGGGTTGTGGAGGCTGGCCCGCGAGACGGTGACACCGCCCACCTCGACGGGGTCCAGCAGCGCGACCGGTGTCAGCCGCCCCGTCCGGCCGACCTGCACCACGATGTCGCGGACGGTGGTGCGCTCGCTGCGGGCCGGGAACTTGTACGCGAACGCCCACCGCGGGGCGCGGGACGTGCTGCCGAGCAGGTCACAGGCCCCGCGGTTGTTCAGCGTGATAACAGTCCCGTCGACCTCGTAGTCCAGTTCGTCGCGTTGTGCCACGAGTCGGTCCCGGTACGCGATGGCGTCGTCGATGTCGTCGACCAGTTCCACGCGGTCGGTGACGCGCAACCCCCACGCGGGCAGGCGCTCGTAGAGGTCGGCGTGGGTGTCGAAGGCTGTCGTGGCATCGAGCACCGAGAAGAAAAACACCGAGAGCGGTCGCTCGGCCACCACCGAGGGGTCGAGCTGGCGGAGCGTGCCGGCGGCGGCGTTGCGCGGGTTCGCGAACGGCTCGTCACCACGCTCGACACGCTCGCGGTTGTACGCCTGGAACGCGTCGCGGGGCATGTACACCTCGCCGCGCACCGCGAGTCGCTCCGGAGGGTCACCCCGCAGTCGGGCGGGCACCGACGGGATGGTCCGGACCTGCTCGGTCACGTCGTCGCCGCGCTCGCCGTCGCCGCGTGTCGCGGCACGCTCGTAGACACCGTCCTCGTAGACCACCTCGACAGAGAGCCCGTCGAACTTCGGCTCACAGAGATACTCGACGGGGCCGTCGTAGTCGGTCTCGGCGAGCCCCGACCGGACACGCTCGTCGAAATCCCGGACGTCGGCGGCCTCGCCGCTCTGGTCGAGCGAGCGCATCGGGGCGACGTGCTCGACAGTCGACAGTTCGTCGACCGGTTCGCCGCCGACACGGCTGGTCGGACTGTCCGCGCGGTCGAGGTCGAACGTCTCCTCGAGGTCCTGCAGGCGGGTGAACAGCGCGTCGTAGGTCCGGTCGCCGATAACCGGGTCCGCCTGCACGTAGTAGCGGTGGTCGTGGTAGCGGACCGCCTCGCGCAACAGCGCCGCCTGCTCGCGTGCCTCGGTCTCCGACAGCGATTCCACCGGGTCGAACTCGGTGTCCGGGTCGCGGACGTACGGGTTGTCCCCGCGCTCGACGGCCATCGGTACAGGGTAGCCACGGACCGGCTAAAAACCCGTGGAGACGGGACGAGTCCGCTCACCCCAGCAGGTCGAACATCGCCTGGACGTCGAGCACGTCGACAGCCCCACCGGTGTCGCTGAAGTCGAACAGTGACGGGTTGTTCTGGACGGGGTCGCTGTCGAGATACTGGAAAAACACCTGCACGTCGAAGATGGTGAACCGGCCGTCCCCGTCGACATCCTCGTGGAGGCCGTCCGCGTCGAGGTCACGCGGTGGGGTGTCGAACCCGGGGAGCGGTGCCGGTCCCGGCGGCAGGGTGAAATCCAGGGTCACGCCCTCGCCCGACACCAGTGTCACCACCGCACTCTCCAGTTCGAACCCGAGTTGCACGGCTCTGGCGGTGTACGTGCCGGGCTGTGCGGCGAGAGCGTACTGTCCCGCGGCGTCGGTCTCGGTGCTGGCCACGACCGTCTCGTCTGCGAGCAGTGTCACCGCGGCCCCCTCGACGGGGTCGCCGGACGCGGCGGTGACGACCCCGAACACCGACCCCGGGGCGGGCGGGTCGAGCGTGACGTCGACTGTCACCTGTTCGCCGTCCTCGACGAGCACCGCCTCACTGAACGGTGCGAACCCGTTCTTCTCGACGGTGAGTTCGTACGGCCCGGGGTCGGCGGTGAGGACGTACGTGCCGTCGGTGTCGGTGTCGGTCGTCGCCACCTGGGTCTCGCCGTCGAGCAGCGCCACAGTCGCCCCCGCGACCGTGTTCCCGTCGCGGTCGGTGACGGTCCCGAGGACGGTCCCCGGAGCCTGGATACCGGGGTGGGCGGCCGCGACACCGCCGACAGAGAGGACAGTTCCACCGGCAACCTGCAGGAGTCGCCGCCGTCCCGTCCGCCGGACGGTCACGGGTTTCCCTCCCCTGACAGGGTCCCGGTAGCACCCGGCACGAGCGCTGTGTCCCCCCGACACCGGGTCGACCCGGCAGCACACAGGCGTGACATATGCGAGAGTGTGTGGCCGGTTCAATTAAACCCCGCGAACGGGACCGACCGTCGTGCCCGGCGAGGGACCCCCCGCAGGAGACCCGAACTCGCCGCGGTATCGCGTCGGCGTAGCGTTCGTCACCCCGCTCGCGGCGGTCTGAGCGCCGGACACGCGAGGCGTCTCGACGCGAGGTCATCTTGACAACGGGACCACGGCGGCGTCACGCGAGGGCAGTCTCGATGGCCGTCTCGATGTCGGCCCACAGGTCCTCGACGTGTTCGACACCGACGCTCGCCCGCACCAGGCCGTCGGTCAGGCCCGCGGCCAGTCGCTTCTCGCGTGGTATCGCGGCGTGGGTCATCGTCGCCGGTTGCTCGATGAGACTCTCCACGCCGCCGAGACTCTCCGCGAGCGTGAACACCTCGGTCTCGGAGACGAACGTCGCCGTCTCGTCGATGCTCGCGTCGAGTTCGAAGCTCACCATCCCGCCGAAGTCGTCCATCTGTGCGGTGGCCAGGTCGTGGCCCGGGTGACTCTCCAAGCCCGGGTAGTAGACCCGCTCGATGTCCGGGTGGGCCACGAGTCGCTCCGCGAGGGTCCGGGCGTTCGCACAGTGGCGGTCCAGTCGCACCGGCAGCGTCTTCGTCCCCCGGAGGACCAGAAAGCAGGCAAACGGGTCGGGTGTCGCGCCGACACTGTTCTGGTAGAACCCGAACCGCTCGTCGAGGTGGTCGTCGTCGGTGACGAGCGCCCCGGCGACCACGTCGGAGTGCCCGCCGACGTACTTGGTCAGCGAGTGCGAGACGATGTCGGCACCGTGTTCGAGTGGCCGCTGGAGGTACGGCGTGGCGAAGGTGTTGTCCACGGCACACAGCGCGTCGGCGTCGTGGGCAATCTCCGCGAGCGCCCCGATATCGTTGACCCGCAACAGCGGGTTGGTCGGCGTCTCCACCCAGACCAGCTCCGTCGCCGGACGAATCACGTCGTTCACTGCCGCGAGGTCGGTCGTGTCCACGAAGGAAAACGAGAGGTCGTAGTCCTCGTAGACCTGCCGGAACAGGCGGTGTGTGCCGCCGTAGATATCGTCACCGGCGACAACGTGGTCACCGCTCTCAAGCAGGTTCAGCACCGTGTTGATGGCGGCCATCCCGCTGGCGAAGGCCCGCCCGTGAGCGCCGCCCTCGAGGGCGGCGAGATTCTCCTCGAGTGTCGTCCGGGTCGGGTTGCCAGTCCGGGCGTACTCGTAGCCGCGGTCCTCGCCGGGCCCGTCCTGTGCGAACGTCGAACTCGTGTGGATCGGCGGCATCACCGCGCCGGTCGCGGGGTCCGGTTCCTGACCGGCGTGGATGGCGCGCGTCTCGAAGCGGTCGGCCGGCGGGTGCCCCTCGCGTCGGGCGTGGCCGCCGTCGGTCGTCGACTCGTCGCCGGGGTCGTCGCCCGCGTCTGTCGACGGTGTGTCGGTCATACACCGACCACGTGGCCCGGACACGAGTTCTTACTGGTTCGACCCTGACATCGTCGCCGGGCAGTGTCGCCGTGCGCTCGCGTTTCGGTATCTGTCGTCACCTTCGCACGCTCGGGTGTCGCCCCCGTCGGTTGCGCCTGTCACCCCTCGTCGGCCCACTCCTCGAAGGGGTCGTAGACACCTTTCGAGAGGTAGCGCTCGCTGGAGTCGGGAAAGATTGTGACGACAGTCTCGTGGGGGAGATTGAGGTGGCCGTCACGGACCCGCTCGGCGACCTCGAGGGCGGCGACACTGGCGGCGGCGGCACTCGACGCGACGAGTTGGCCCTCCTCGCCGGCGAGGCGTTGCATCTCCGCGTGTGCCGCCCGGTCGCTCACCTGTCGGACCTCGTCGACGAGCCCCGGGTCGTACAGTTCGTTCGTCGAGAGGTCGCTCGTGCCGATGCCCTCGATGCTGTACTCGTCTCTCTCGACAGCTCTGCCCTCGGTGCGGGCGAGCAGCGACCCCTCGGGTTCGACCGCCACGACGTGGACCCCCGGGTGGTGCTCGCGGAGCGCACGGGCAGTTCCCATAAGTGTGCCCGCAGTACCACAACCGGCGACGAGCGCGCCCACCTCGCCGTCGAGTGCCGACAGAATCTCCGGTCCGGTCGTGCGCTCGTGTGCCTCGGCGTTCAGCGGGTTCGAGAACTGCTGTGGAACGGCGGCGTTGTCCATCCCGGCGACGAGTTCGCCGGCGTGTTCGATGGCCCGCTTCATGCCGTCCTCGGTGGGCGTGTTGATTACCTCGGCACCCAGCGCCCGCATGAGCACCTGCTTCTCGACGCTGAACTCCGCCGGAACAACGAACGTCACCTCCAAGTCGAGTTGCGTGGCGGCCATCGCCATCCCGATACCGGTGTTGCCGGCCGTCGGTTCGACCACCGTGCCGCCGGGGTCGACCTCACCCCGGGCCAGCATCTGCTCGAGAATGTGGGCTCCGATGCGGTCCTTGATACTCGCGCCGGGGTTGAACGACTCCAGTTTTGCAAAGACCGGCACCTCGTCGGGGCTGGCCTGTACACGCACCAGCGGTGTCTCCCCCACCGCGTCGAGCACAGAGTCGAGCGGTTCCGTGTGTGTCGTCATCGTCTGCTGTCGGTGGTGTCCCCGGTCATCTGCCTCTCGCCCCTGCCTTCGTCGTGCACCCACATATGCTGTTCTATCAGTCCCGCGAACTGACCGCCGACCGGGAGATACCGGCGCGGTCCGGTCGGTGCCCGCGGGGACAGTGTCTCGACCCGGGTAGTTGTCGGACCGGACAGGTGGAGCGGTGGCCGGTAACACAAAGCATATCTCCCGGCAGGCGTGAGTACACACAAGTTCAGACGCTACTATGAACGAAGTTCAACTGGAGGTGGCGAAAGCCTATCCCAACGATTCGGGGCGTGGCATCGCACGCCTGGACCCGGACACGCTGTTGCACCTCAAGCTCTCACCGGGAGATATCATCGAGATAGAGGGGGCAGACACGACTGCGGCGAAGGTCTGGCGTGCCGACAGACAGGACTGGAACACTGACACGGTGCGCATCGACGGGTTCACCCGGCAGAACGCCGACGTGGGCATCGGCGAGCGCGTCGAGATACGAAAAGCCGAGGCGGAGAAAGCAGAACAACTCGTTCTCGCCCCGCCCGAGGATGCGAGCGTGCAGTTCGGGAGTGACGCCGCGGGGATGGTCAAGCGACAGATTCTCAAGCGCCCGGTCGTCGCCCGCGACATCGTCCCGGTGATGTCCTCGACGAACCACCCGTTCATGCGTTCGCCCGGCCAGGCGATTCCGCTCATCGCCGTCGACACCGAACCCGAGGGGGTCGTGCTCGTCACCGAGGACACCGAGGTCGAA
>CAYZGA010000056.1:0-14581 GCA_964477945.1 uncultured Halobacteriales archaeon | reverse complement strand
GTCATCGTTCCGCCGGCGTCGATTGACAGTATCTCTGCGCTGTGGTCTGTCGGGTGGTCCTCCGAGCTTGCCATTGCCAGCATCTTACCCCATGATTAATTATGCATTATCACGGACCCGGCTGAATCGGGACGACAGTCCACGACGGGACGGAACGGCCCGCAACATTTGTTCCGGCCTCATATAGAGTCGTTCTTCAGTTGGTGACCGTCTGCCGATAGTTGCGCCGCTGGTCGACTCTGTTCCGGACACCGCACCGGTCAACCCAACACCCACGCCCGCACCGCCAACCACGCGCAACACCTGTCTGCGCTCGATTCCGCCATCCTCTCGCATACAGAAGTGAACTCGTTCAAAACCGTATCGTCGTTCCGCTTTCGAAGGCTCGGTCGGGGGACAGTTGCCACCTCGGTCGTGCGACCCGGTCACCCGGGTCGGTCGACCGACACGGTGACCGACTCGCCGGCCGCGAGAGAGACGCTCTCGCCGACGAGTTTGACCCCGAACCGGTCACGGGCACAGAACAGCGCGAGACCGGTCACGGTGTCGCCGTTGGCCCGAAGCGTGCAGTCGTGCCACGCCACCGTCCGCCCCGATGCGGTGCCGACAGTCGTGCCCGCGATGTCGACCGTGCCGCTGTCACGCACACCGCCGTCGGTGTCGAGCAGTCCGCCCCCCTCGTAGTGAGGGAACCCGCCGTCGACCACCGCGCCCTCGCTCCCGAGACCGGCGAACGTCCCGGGGTCGGGGTGTGCCGGCGCGTCGAGTCGCGCCCACGTCTCGCCCGTCTCGACCACGGTGCCGGTTCCGTCCCACGCCAACGGGTGCAGGTCCACGTCGACGGCGAGCGGGAGCGACCCCGCCGCACGATACGGGTTCGTGTCCGGCGTGCGGAACCCGAGGTGGACGTGGTTCGGCACCCACGGGGCAAAGAACCCGGCCCGGACGAGCTCGCCCAGCGGGTCCCCCACCGCGACACGCTCCCCGGACTCGACCGTCGGGTCCACGTGCAACAGGCGGGCGACGTACTCGCCGGTGTCGACGAGCACCAGATAGTCGTGTTCGGCGGCGTACGGTTTCGGCGGCGCTCGGACCTGCCGGACGTCGAGTACTTCGCCGGCCACCGGCGACGGCGCGTGCCCGGGGTCCGGGTAGAGGTCGATAGCACAGCCCCGGTCGTGGGCCGCGAACGGCGAGTTGTAGAGGGAGAACCGCCGGTACCGGTCGAGCACGTCCGGTCCGAGGGTGACAGTCATCGTCGGACCGTTGGCGGTCAGCGGCAAGTGTTCGTCGGTCCGGGTGCTCGTGCAACCGGCCAGACACGGCAGTGTCGACACGCCGGGGACTCGCGGAGTGGCACCGGGCAATCACCCACGCGGACCTGTCGACCGGGTGGTCACCTGCGCGTGCCCCTCGACAGGAACCCGCGCAGTCGGAGCACGAGCACCCACCCGGTGACACCGGCCGCGGCACCGACGGTGTTGAGTGCGATGTCGCCACCGCTGAACGTCCGCCCGGGGACCAGCGTCTGCAGTCCCTCGATGGCACCGCCGTAGGCGACTGTCACCGCGACGATACCCGCGAGCCGTCGCGGGCGCGGACCGACCGTGTCGGCGGCGGCGAGACTCCCGGCGAGTGCGGCGTACCCGACGAGATGCGAGACGGTGAACGGCGACACGCCACCGACCACTGGCGGGGACGCGCTACCGGTCGGGAGCAGCGACCCACAGAGCAGCGTCGTCGCGACGGCGGCGACCACCGCGAGACGCCACCGCTCGACGCTCACAGGTCCGCGTCGGCCATCGCCGCCTCGAGACGCTCGACCAGCGACCCGTTGCCGACAAAGACCGGTGACCGCTCGTGGATGTCGTCGGGTGACGCCGCCAGGAGCGACCGGGTCCCGTCGGTGGACGCCCCGCCGGCAGTCTCGACGACGTGTCCCATCGGGAGTCCCTCGAACTGGATGCGGAGTTTCCCCTCGGGGCTCCCCTCGACCATCGGGTAGCCGAAGATGCCACCGTAGGTGAGCACCTGGTTCACGTCGGCGACCATCGCCCCCGCGTACCGGAGTTTCAGCCGGTCGTCCTCGATATCGTCGACGTAGTCGGCAAACGCCGGCAGCCAGTCCGGGATGCGACCGCCGAACCCGTACGTGACCGGCTCCGCCGGAATCGTCAGGTCATCGTTCAGCGTCGTCCGGTCGCCGTCCTCGACGAGGAACTCCCGGACAGTTCCCTCGTGGGCGGTCACCATCGTCGTGATGGGACCGTAGAGCACGTAGCCGGCGGCCACGAGCGCGTCACCCGGCGCGGGCAGCGGTCGGTCGTAGACACCGACGATGGTCCCCATCGCGTTGTTGGAGGTCAGGTTCGAGGAGCCGTCGAGCGGGTCACAGGAGACGTGATACTCCCCGCCGTCCTCGCTTTGCTTTGCCGTCTCGCGTTCCTCGCTGGCGTACGTGCCGACAGACGCCAGCGCGAGCAACCGCTCGGCGAGCAGGTCGTCGGCGTAGACGTCCGCCGCGAGCTGGCGCTCGCCGCTCGGGTTGTGCCCGCCCTCGTAGGAGCGGCGCTCGCCGAGGATTCCCTGAATCTCTGCGCCCGCGCTCGCCACCGTCTCGAAGATGCGCTCGACGGTCATCGCCGTGTGGCCTCGAGTGCCTCGTCGACCGACGCCTCCTCGAAGATGACCTGTTCGAGTCCGTCGAGGATGCGCTCCGGGTACTCGCGCTGGAAGACGTTCCGGCCGACCGCGAGTCCTGCACACCCCGCGTCCATCGCCTCCTTCACGTCGGTCAGAAACGCCCGGTCGCTGCGCTTGGACCCGCCCGACAGGATGACCTTCGTCCGCCCGGATACGTCGACGACGTGCTCGATGGCCGCCGCACTGCCGGGGTGTTTCACCTTCGTGACATCGGCACCGAGTTCGAGCGCCTGCCGGGCCGCGTAGGAGATGACCTCGGGTTTGGTGTCGTTTTTCACCCCCTGTCCACGCGGGTACGACCACATCACGACCGGCAGGTCGTGTTCGCGTGCACGCTCCTGGGCCTCGCGGAACTCCTCTGCCATCTCTACCTCGTGGTTCGACCCGGCGTACATCGTGAACCCGATAGACTCCGCGCCCACCTCGACGGCGTAGTCGACCGACCAGTTCACCGCGGAGTCGTACTCGCCCATCCAGAGGTTCGACGTGCCGTTGAGCTTCGCCATCAGGGTCACGTCGTCCTCGTAGGAGGGGTAGTACGCCTCGGCGATACCCTTCTGGACGGCGAGACTCGTCACGGCGGGGTGTGTGGCCACGTCGAACACGTGTGCCGGGTCCGCGCTCTCCGGCACCGATTCGAAATCGACCGGGCCGTGTTCCAGTCCGTGGTCGTACGCGAGCACGAGCATCTTGCCGTTCCGCGCGAGTGGGGTGTCGTCGATCGGTCGCATACACGATTTTGCGTCGACCATCGGTAAATGTCTTGCTACCGCTGTAATCGGCCGTACCGTCCGTGTCGACCAGGGAGCCGACCGGCAATCAAAAGCCGTTAACTGCCGACAGCCGAATCGCGGGTATGAACCACGAGACGGCTGGCCGGCTGTCGAGGGAGGTCCTCGGGGCACTGAGCGAGGTGGTCGTCGCCGACCGCGCGTTCCTGGAGACGACACTGACGGGTCTGCTCGCCCGCGGGCACGTCCTCCTGGAGGATGTCCCGGGCACGGGCAAGACGCTGACGGCCCGCTCGTTCGCGCAGGTGCTCGATCTCGACTTTTCACGTATCCAGTTCACCCCCGACCTACTCCCGGCAGACATCACCGGCTCGAACGTCTACAACGAGGCCCGCGGCGCGTTCGAGTTCGCCCCGGGACCGGTGTTCGCGAACGTGGTACTGGCGGACGAGATCAACCGCGCCCCGCCGAAGACACAGGCCGCCCTGCTGGAGGCGATGGGTGAACGGCAGGTGACCGTCGACGGGGAGACCCACGACCTACCGGAGCCGTTTGTCGTCATCGCCACGCAGAACCCCGTCGAGCAGGAGGGGACCTTCGGACTGCCGGAGGCCCAGCGCGACCGGTTCATCGTGAAGACGTCCATCGGCTACCCGGACGCCGACGGCGAGCGTCTGCTGCTCGACCGGCGAGCCGACCGCACCGACCGGATGCCGACCATCGACCCCGTGCTCGACGGCGCGCGGGTTCCCGAGTGGCAACAGGTCTCCGAGCGGGTCAGTGTCGACCCGCGCATCCGTGACTACGTCGTCGAACTCGGGCGACAGACCCGGACCGACGACCGGGTCGAGGTGGGTGTCTCGCCGCGTGGCACACAGCGCCTGTTCGAGGCCGCCCGTGCCGCCGCGACCATCGACGGCCGTGACTACGTTGTCCCCGACGACGTCAAGGGGCTCGCGATTCCGGTGTTCGCACACCGGCTCGTGCTGGCCGCCGACGCCAATCTCCGCCAGACGACGCCGGCGAGTGTCGTCGCGGACGTGCTGGATCGGGTGGCCGTTCCGGCCGTCGACCCCGGCGGCGAACGGCTATCGAAGCGCGAACACGAGCGCCAGTAGGCCCACGACCACACTCGACAGCGCCACCAGGTCCGTCGACGACGCGGTGACCCCACCGGTCGGGAACTGTGTCGCGACGACCACCGCGCCGGCGATTCCGGCAACCCCGACCAGCGCCGTCCCGCCGAGGTGGACGAGTTCCACCCGACCGGTCCCGCGTGTGCCGACCTCGTCGGCGAGTGTCGTGCCGAACCGGCCTGCGTCCCAGACGAGCAGACTCGCCGCGACACCGCCGACCACCAGCCACGCCGGCGCGTCCACCGTCGCGCCGAACACCACCGCGAGAAACGTCCCGGCACTCGCGAGCGACGGTCCGGTGGCGTCGGTCGAGAGCGCGCCGACCCGGAGACAGCCGTACACCACGAGCAACACCAGCGCGGCGATACCGATACACAGCACCACCGCCAGGAGAGCCACCGTCGACTCTCCAACGGCGGTTACCGTGTTGGTCGACAGCTCCTCGGCGTTCCCCGCAATCCCCTCGGGGAGTCGTCCGAGGGTCTCCGAGACGACCCAGTCGTATGCCGACCCCGCAACGGCGATGGCGGTCCCGGTCACCAGCACGCCGGCGGCGAGTCCACCGGCGGTGCGACCCGAACCGACGACAGACCGGAGCGTGTCGGCGAGCAGGGTCAAAACAGGGTAGGCCACGGCGAGGGCAACAGCCACCTGTGCCCACCCGGGGAGGAGCGCGGTGACCGGCCCGAACAGCGTGGTCACCGGTCCGGCGACGGGCGCGACCAGCGCGCTGTCCGGGGTCGGACCCGACAGTGCGACGAGCACGAAGAACACGCCGGTGACCGTCGGGACAGCCGCGACGGCGAGGACGACACGCATCCCCCTGTCGAGACCGTCGTCGTCGACGACGTTCTGGGCGGCGAGGGCCATCCCGAGCGCCGCCACCGAACAGCCGACCACCACGCCAACGTGACCGAGTACGGTCAGCCACCCGGTCGAGAGCAGGGCGGTCTCCTCGACCGGGAAGATCCGCTCGACCAGCAGGAGCGTCGCCGTCAGCAACCCGCCGACAGTTCCGAGACCGCCCGTAACGGCCAGCAGGCCGGCACCGGCACCGCCTGCGGCGCTGTCCACCGCCCGTGCGAGTCCAACCGCGGCGGCCAGCAGGACCGCGCCACCGCTCCCGAGGGCGACCGGCACGACCAGGCCGTCGAACGAGCCAACCACGGACACGAGCGCCGTCAGGGTGACGACGAACACCAGCGCACCGGCGACCCGCGTCCGGCCCGTCCCGGTCACGTGCCCACCCCCGGAATCTCGATACGGGCGTCGCCGGGTGTCCAGTCGATTGTCTCGCCGACCGCGTCGAGTCGCCGCAGGCGCAGTCGGCGCTCGACCCCGGCGAGACGGAGCCCGACACCGTCCCCGCGGGTAACGTCGGGACTGACGACGACCAGTTCGTGTCCTCGCTCAACCGCCGCACGGCCGAACGCGACCGGCCAGTCGTCGAGTGCCGGCGTGCACAGGAGCACCTGCGCGTTCGACGGCAGTCGGTCGAGCACCGCACCGCTCAGTTCCCCCGGACCACCGTCGGCACGCGGTGCAACCCGCTGTCCGGCTGCTGTCGTCTCGCCATCGTGTCGCTCGTCGACCGCCGGTTCGATGGGGGCACCGTCGAGATGTTCGCGGACCGCGTCGAGCAGTGTCGACGGCTGTGGCCGCCCGTCACCGCCGGCCCAGGCGACCCCGTCCGAACCGGCGAACCGGCTCTCAGGGTCCAGGCCGACGACACCCGCACCGGCGAGCACGTCCGACCGGTCGAGTGTGCCGACGAGTCGCTGGCCAATCTCGACAGCCAGCGCCGCCCCCGAGGGGTGTCCGGCCGCCGGCTGGACCCGGCCGGACCGGCGCGTGTCGACCACGACGGCGACCCGGTCGGTCTGCTGGTCGCGGTACTGGATGGTGACGAACTCGCCGGTCTTCGCGACGTGTCGCCAGTCCACGCGGCGCATCGGGTCGCCACGGCGGTACTCCCGGGTGGCGTAGAACTCCGACCCCTCGCCGGTGCTGTCGACGGACAGCCCCGACCGGGACAGCACGGCCTCGGCAACCGGGTCGCGGGCCGGCGTCGCGCAGGACAGTGTCGCCGTCTCGACCGACAGTGTCTCGGTTCGGACCGTCGAGGCGGCGAGCGAGCGCAGGCGGACCAGCGGGTCCTCGAACTCGTGGTCGCCGCGCCGGGTGACCACGGTGTACTCGACGGTGAGGGTCTCACCGGGTGCGAGTGCCGTCACCGCACGCGGCGCTCCCTCGACGACCGCGAGGTCGGGGACCCGGTCGACGACACGGACATCCGGCAGGACCGTGTCGCCGGCGTTCTCGACCCGGAGTGTCACCGTGACCCGCTCGCCGGGCGTCGCGCCCTCGGGGTCGAACGTCCGGGTCGCCACCAGGTCCGTGCCGTCCGAGAGCCCAGAGAGCAGACCGTAACAGACGTAGGTCAGCGGAATCACCGCCGTTGCGAGCAGTGTCGGCTCCGCGAACACCAGTCCGACCCCCGTCAGCACGAGCGTCGCGAGCAGCCCGACCCGCCACCTGTGCACGCTCATCGTACCCGCTCGATTGCCCGTACTGTTCGCTCGACCCGTCGCCGCCGCTCGCGAACCGGAGCCACCCGTCCGGCCACCCGTGCCGAGAGGGGGAGGTCGTCGGCGAGAACACCCGCGGCCAGGTGGTCGTCGGTCCAGGTTCCGTTCCGGACGGCCCGCTCTGCCGTCTCCGGCGGGTCATCGGTCGCCGCGGCGTGTGCGTCTGCCGCCGTGTCGGCGAGCGTCGACAGGAGCGCCCGGTACGGCTCGCCCCCCTCGCGGACCGCCCGCTCGACCGGCGGGCCGGGGCGGTCTGTCCCGTCATCGGTCCGTTCGACGGCCGCGTCGAACCTGCGCGTGACCCTGTTCGACCGGGTCGGTCCCGAGCGGGGTCGGAGCGCCACGGCACCCAGCAGTCCGGCCACCCCGCCGAGCACGAGTAGCAACTGCGTCGGGTCAGCCGAGCCGAACCCGTCGGTGAGTGCCCGTGCTGGCCCGATGTTGACCACGCCAGGTGCCACCAGCAGTCCGACACCGAACAGCGTCGCCAGCACGCCGAACCCGCCGAGCGCCTGCTCGATGCGGTTCACCCCTCGTCACCTCCGCCGGCACGCTCGATTGTCCGCACCGCCGCCCGGACCCGGTCGGGTTCGGCCGGCCGGGAGCCGTACTCGACGGCACGAAACGAGTCACGGAGCGTCCGGACCGCGTCGGCCGGCAGGTTGTCGTCCTCGATGGCGTGTGTCGCCAGTTCACCCGGCGTGTGTGTCGCCGCCGGCGCGCTGACGTGGTTGAGAAACCGGTCCCAGGCCGCGCGCACGGTGGCCTGCTCGTCACTGACCGGGTCGGTGTCGGTGTGACCGACGGTCACCAGCCCCTCGCGGGCGGACTCGGGAGACGGCCGCTCGACCCCGAGCGCTGCGAGCACGAACCGGAGCAACCCGTCGAGTCGCGTGCTCGCGGACCCGGCGGTCGACTCGCCTCGACCGGACCCGACCACCAGTAGCCGCGTGAACAGGCCGCCGAGTCCGCTCACCCCCCGCCGGAGTCGCCCGAGCGGACCGGGGCGACCGGGTGCCGAGCGAGCGCGGCCGACGAGCAGGACACCGCCGGCCACCAGCGCACCGGCCGGCACGAGCACCAGCAGGAGCCGCCAGAGCAGTCCGTCGATGGTCGTCCCGGCGGTGGTCCCGCCGACGGCGACTATCTCCGCCGACCCGGCGAGCGGCAGCGTCACCGTCGTCGTCCCGTCGGGACCGGTTGCCGACACCCGCTCGCCGTTCACCCGGACCGGCACACCGGCCGCCGGCTCGTCACCGTAGGTCGCTTCCACCGTCGTCGGTGCGAAAGGGAGCGCCAGCGGCCACTCCGACTCGGCTGTCATCTCGAACGTCGGCACGTCGACGGTCCGCTCGCCGGATATCGGTCCTCGCTCGGCGGTGAGCGTGACCGGCCCGGCCTCGGGTGGCATCGTGACCGTCACCCGACCCGCCTCGCCGGTCTGCCCGCGCGCCTCGCCGCCGACGCTGACGGTGGCGTTTGCCACCGGGTCGTCACCGACGAGCACTGCCACCCCGAGTTCCTCGCCGGGGCGAACCTCGCCGCCGAGTTCGAGTGTCGCCCCGGTGCGTATATTCACCACCTCGTCGATGACTGTCCGGTTCTCCGCTCCCTCGCCGGCCTGCCCGAGTGTCACCCCGGCGGCGAGATTGCGGCCCGGGAGTGTCGCGCCGGCCGCGAGGGTCGCGTTCTCGGCAGGCACGCCGACAATCTCGCTCGGACCGACAACCCGCACCCGGAACGTCTCGCCCTCGGGGACGGTCGCGGTCACGGTCCCGTCACCGCCGGTCGTTCCGACCGGGGTCTCGCCGAACAGGACGGTGGCGTTCTCGACCACCTGACCGTCGACGGTCACGGTGGCCTCGACCTGCTGACCGGGAACCGGTGTCGGCTCGAACGCGACGTTCCAGCCGTCCGTGTTGTTCGTCTCGTCGGACTCGTTGAGATCCAGCGTCTCCCCGGGACTGCCGGGGTCGGTGACGTTGTACTCCCCGTCGAGTGCCTCCTGCTGGGCCTGGAGTCGCGGACCGCCCGGCGTGGGGTCGAACTGCACCCAGCCGATCTCCGGAAAGTGCACCTCGACCCAGGCGTGGGCGTTCATCTCGCGCACCCGGTAGACGCCGTCCTCGACCTGCTGGCCGCTCGAGTAGCCAAGCGCGTACCGCGTCGGGATGTCCTGCGTTCGCAACATGACCGCCATCGTCGTGGCAAAGTACTCACAGTAGCCCGCCTCCATCTCGAAGGCGAACGTATCGGCGACCTGGTCGGACTCGCGGAACGCGTCCAGCGAGTACTCCTTGCCGTCGCGCAACCACTCCTGGATGGCCACCGCCGCCTCGTAACGACCGTCCGCGCCGCCGACGACGTTGTCTGCCTGCACGGCGAGGCGCGGCGGAACGTCCTCGGGCAACTCGGTGTACGGCTCGATCTCGGGGGGTATCCGGTCGTCGGCGTTCCGGAGCACGCCGGGGTCGGTCTGTGGCACACCGCTCACACCGGTGAAGGTCGTGCCGTTGCTCAGAATCTCCGTCGAGGTGACACTCCCCTCGCTCGTTACCTCGAGTGTCCCCTCGTCGAGACCGCCGAGGGTGGTCGGTTGCCAGGGGGCCGGAACAGCCGTCGCCGGTCGGTTGAGGGTGACGTTGTACTCGACCTGTTCGAACCCGTCGCTGTTCAGCGGCGGGTCGTAGGATTCGGTCTCCGCGGGGCGTTCCCAGCCGGTGCCCGTGTAACTGCGGTACGCGGCCGTTCGCCAGTAGGTCGGACTGGAACTCTCCGCGGTAAAGTGCACGTCGTTGTCCAGCGAGGCGAAGGTGTCGTTGTCGAACCCGATATCGCCGCCGGCACCGGTCTGTGCGCCGGGTGCCAGTGACCCGAGTCCGGGGGCCGACCCCAGAGTCGCCGTGAACTCGCCACGGGTCGCGCTCGTCGAACCGCTGGAGATATCCTCGCCGGGGAGGGCGCTGTCGATGGGGCTACCGGCGAGACTGTCGGAACTGACCGTGGCGACGAGCACACCACCCGCGGCCACGGCGACGATACAACAGAGGACGAAGACGAGACGACGCCTATCGGGACCGGCGTCGTTCGGGGACCGACGCTCGGGCATTCCTCTCTACGTACCGGGGCCACGCTCATAACTGTGACGTGTACCTGTCGAACCGCCACCAGGCCGCCGGGGGCAACTCTCGTGACCCCTCGACTCGGGTGCGTCGGTCTGGCGACACAGCGCCCTGGGTGCGGGTCATCTCTGGCGAACCCGCTCCCGGCAGTTATGAGCCTGCGGCGGCAAGGGTCCAGTATGGAGGCGCACCTGCGGGCCGGTATCGCCGTCTACAACGCCGGCGAGCACCACGCGGCCCACGACGCCTGGGAGGCCCACTGGCTCGACCTGCCGACCGGGAGCGACGACGAGCGGTTCCTCCACGGGCTCATCCAGTTCACCGCGGCCGTCTACCACGCCCGGAACGGCAACTGGTCCGGCGCGACGGGGCTCGCCGACAGCGCCCGCGGCTACCTCGACGGCCTGCCCGCCGACTACCGCGGCGTGAACGTGGGGTCCGTGCGCACCGCGCTCGCTACGCTCGCCGACGACCCCGAACTCGTCGAGCGCCGGCAACCGCCCGCGCTCACCCACGATGGGACCGAACTCCGGTTCGAGGACCTCCGGTTCGAGGGAACTGCCGTCGCCGCCGAGGTGCTCGCCGAGGAACACGGCTACGACGAGGACCGCCTCGCGGCCGCCGCCGACTACGCCCGTGCCGACCTCGACGACGAGGTGGTCGAGAGCCCGTTTGTCACGCTCCTGTTCGACTTCGTGCGCGAACCCGAGAACCGCCCCATCGTCGCCCAGCGACTCGCCGAACACACCGACCGGCGACAGCACCGCGACGACGACGTCTCCGGCCTGTTCGACGAGTGACCGACCACTCGGCTGGCACCGTCCAGTGCAACCGACCGGACCCGGGTCGGTGTCACCCGATTCGACGAGCGGGTGTCGGCGGAACTCACTCGACGACGGCGTCGACGACGACGTGAAAGACACCTTCGCTGTAACTCTTGACACGGCGCAGAGTCAGCGAGTCGACCGACCGTCCGGCGTCGGCGGCGGCCTCGCGGACCCGCCGTGTCGGGCGCTCGGGCAGCACCGGTTCGGGGGTCGTCGCGTGGACGTGGACGGTCCCGCCCGGCGCGAGCACCGCGAGGCTGTCGGCGAGGTACTCGTGGGCGTCGTAGTGACCCATGACCATCCGGTCGAAGGTCGTCTCGGCCGGGAACCCCGCGAGCACGTCGCGGCAGTCGGCGCGGTACGTCTCGACACGCTCCGAGACACCGTTTCGAACGACGTTCTCGACGAGGTAAGAGAACGATGCCGGGTTGCGCTCCACCGCGGTCACCGTCGCGCCGCTCCGCGCCATCGGGAGGGTGAAGTAGCCGATGCCGGCAAACGGGTCGAGCACGCGCTCGTCCGCGTCGACGCGCTCGGCCATCCGGGTGCGCTCGGCCCCGTTGCCGGGCGAGAACATCACCTCGGAGAGGTCGAGTGCGTACTCGGTGCCGTGTTCGCGGTGGACAGTCTCCGTGTCACCCTCGCCGGCGAGCACCGTACCCTCGGGTTCGCGGTGTGGGCCCTCGATACCGTCGCGAGCGAGCACCGTGTCGGCACCGCCGACCAGGGAGAGCAACGCCTCGCCCACCTCGTCGGGCCGGGGGCAGTCTGTGACACACACGAGCACGACAGACCCGACGACAGCCCACGACGCGGGTGCACGGTCGATTTCGGCCTCGCTCCACCCCCGCTCGCGCAGCAGGTCGGCGAGTGTCGCCGGACTGGTGGACTCGTCGACGGCCACCGACAGCACGCGCGTCTCCGACGGTGGACGGGTCACCGGCACAGCGACCGTCTCCGTGCC
The DNA here is from genome assembly GCA_964477945.1 of uncultured Halobacteriales archaeon. Classification (GTDB taxonomy): domain Archaea; phylum Halobacteriota; class Halobacteria; order Halobacteriales; family Haloarculaceae; genus Halovenus. The sequence goes on along the minus strand of CAYZGA010000056.1, from coordinate 2,510 downwards.
ACGCTCGTAGGTGCTGCGGTCGTCGTCGTAGACCCCTTCGGCACGGAGCGCCCCGACGGCGGCCCGTGCGCGGGCCTTCTCGACGACCGCGACCAGTTGCTCGGTCACGACTCCCCGGTTCGGCCCCCGCGGTCATATCACCGTCGACCGCCGGCGATACGGTGCATCGCACCCCCGACGAACACGTCAACCACCCCGAACAGCACGGCGACGATGCCGAGTTCGAGCGGTCCCAGTCCGGCACCGAACCCCGTCAGCGTCTCCGCGAGACCGATTCCCCCGAGCGAACCAGTCCCGAGACAGAGTTGCAGCAACACCTGGTCACCCCGGACCAGCACCGCCGCAACGACGCTCGCGCCGACCACCAGCCCCGACGCCAGCGAGAACGGGACCAGCACCGACAGCACCGGCAGGGCAATCCCGGCCAGCACGACACCGACACCCGCACTCCGCAGGCGCAGAGTCCCCGGCAGGTGACCCGTCCGGTCCTCGTCCCCGCCCGGTGTCGGCCCGTCCCGCCCCGTCGGCTCCCCGGTACCGCTGGACTCGTCGTCGCTCATTGCATCGTGTCGGTTCTGTGGCGACATCAAACCCGGCGGTCCCGGTCGCCGGTCGGGGCCCCGGGCGAAGAGAGTCAGTCGGTGCCGTAGAGTTCGGTGTCGGGGTGGATGTCGAGCCAGGCGAACCAGAACAGCGAGGAAACGGCGTTTGCCTGTGCGAGGCGGGTCCCCTCGTGTGGGCCGTCGATGGCCAGCCCCGTCGACCGTGTCCACAGTGAACCGCCGGCAGAGAGGTACCGGTCGGTCGCGGTGTCGAACGACAGCACCTCGCCGTCCACCTCGCGCACCCAGGCAACCGGTGTGTCGTCGGCGGTGGTGGTCACGACGACGGGCAGGCCACCGACGCTGTCCTCGACGACCCCTTCGGCGACGAGGGTCCCGGTGTCGTAGGCCCGCGCGACGCCGTTGTTCGCGACGCCGACCACCTCGGCTTTCGCACCGAGACGGTCGTCGTCGAAGGTGCCCTCGAGCCCCGGGTCGGAACTGCGCTGGTACGCACTGTACGGGTTGTGCGAGTAGTCCCGGCTGGCACCCTGGCCGCGGACGGTGCTGGACTTGGGTGGCGGCAGGAGCACGCCCGTGTCGGGGAAATCCGCCTGCCAGGTCTCCCAGTCGGTTATCGTCGCCCGTTCGAGGTCCAGCGTCGCACCCGTCTGCGGTCCCTGGATTGCGCGCGCGGCCAACTGGCTCCAGCGACTCCCGGTCGCCTCGTCGTACATCACCAGCGCCTCGCGGTAGAGCAGACCGGAGACGCCGAAGACGGTCGGTTCGCCGTCGACGCGACGCTCGGCTGTGAGCGCACTCCGGCACAGCGGGCAGTAGGTCACCAGCAGCGGCCCGCCAAACTCGTCGTTGACGATCTCGTGCCAGTTGAGCACGCGAAACGGGTACGCCCGGGCCTCGCCGTCACGGGTGAGTCCGATCACCTGGTCGTCCGGGTCGAGTCGCGGCTCGCGGGTCTGTGTCCCACCGAACTGGGTCCTGACCTCGACTGTCACGTCCGACCAGTCCCGGGCAAAGGCCGGGTCGACGATCGCCGGGATGGCGTCCGTGCTCGCCTCGCGCCGCAACTCGCTGTCCTCGACCGGCAGGTCCAGTCCCACCCCCGGACCGGTCGCAACCTCGCCGTCCCCCGACGGCACTGTCACGTTCTCCGGGTCCGATGGGTCCGCCGTCTGCCCGCCCGGGCCGGAGACACAACCCGCTATCCCTACCAGACCACCGGCACCCAGCGCGAGTACCTGCCGCCGTGGCAGCCCTGCTCTGGTACTGTCTGTCACACCTGTCTATCGGTTGCGACCCCGAATAACCGTTCGTCGGTGGTGCGTGACCGGTACAGACCCGGGCCGTTGCGTTCATGTTGCTCGCGTCCCTCCCGTGCATATGGACCTGGGTTTCGGTGACAGACGGAACGTGGGTGGTATCGACCGCAAACTGCGTGCCGCGTTCGCAGTCGTCTTTCTGGCCGCCGGTGGCTGGGGGTTGCTCGCGGGACAGACGGCACTCGGCGTCGTCGCGCTGCTCGCGGGTGCCGGGTTCGCGTTCAACGCTGTCTCGGGGTTCTGTGTCGGGAACTACCTGCTCGGGGTCGACACCTGCTCGTGGGACGGGGCCGAGAAGACCCGCTGATACTGTCGACTCCCCGAGCGACCGTTCTCTCTGCTCGTACGACCCGCCCGACCTCCCCCAGCAGTCGTGCGGTCTGTGACTGTCCCCGTCGTCGTGTGTCTTCAGTCCGGTGGCCCGCGTCGATAGTAATCGTAGCACTCCACACTCCGACAGGAGCGGTTGTACCACTGCCGGACAGTTCTGCGCCGACCTGTAAACAGAAACCGAGAGCCAGGAGTGTGCTGGCAACCATAGGTTCAGAGCCACAATTATAAATAGTGGCCGTGTGTCATCCGTGGTATGACCGATCCCAGCACCCAACTCGACACGCTGCGTGAACGG
>CAYZGA010000055.1:0-14592 GCA_964477945.1 uncultured Halobacteriales archaeon | reverse complement strand
CCCTCGTAGATAACCGGCACGCGGACATCGCGGTAAACACGAGCGATGCGGTTCTCGTCGATGACCGACCGGCCGCCGTACAGCTGCATCCCGCGCTCGGCACACTCGGTTGCGGCCTCGGTGGCGGTGGTCTTTGCCAGCGCGGCCCAGTAGCCGGGGTTCTCGCCGCTCTCGACTTTCTCCTGTGCCCGCCAGGTGAGCGCGCGGGCGGACTCGAACTCCATGCGCATCTCGGCGAGGTCGTGCTGGACCGACTGGAACTCGTCGATGGTGCGTCCAAAGGCCTCCCTGTCGTGGACGAACCGGGAGGCTTCCTCGATGGCCGCCGCCGCGAGCCCGAGTCCGTGACCCGCGACCACCGCCCGGCCGTGGTTGAAGAACTCGGCCATCATGTAGAACCCGGCACCCTCCGGACCGACGATGTGGTCCTCGGGGATGCGACACTCGTCGAGCGTGATGTGTGCCTGTTTCGAGGCGCGGTATGACATCTTCTCCGGGATGTGCTCGGCGTTGTACCCCGGCGCGTCGGTCGGAACGATGAACATCGAGTAGTTGCCGTACCGGTCGTCCTCGTCGTCGCCGGTCTTTGCGTACAGCGTGAGCCAGTCGGCCTCGACACCGTTACCGACCCAGTACTTCTCGCCGTTCAGCACCCACGTGTCCTCTTCCTTCCGGGCCGACGTGCTCATCCCCGCCATGTCGCTCCCGGTGTCGGGTTCCGACACCGCTAACCCCGAGATCTGCTCGTTGTTGGCGACGGGCCGGATGAACTCCTCTTTCTGTTCCTCGGTGCCGTACTGCTCGACGATGTCGGTCCCGAAACTCGCGAGCTGAAGCGTGAGCCCGATTCCAGCGTCCGCGCGGTAGAACTCCTCGGCGGTTGCGAGCATCTCCGCCAGCGTGAACCCCCGTCCACCGTACTCCTCGGAGATGTTCCCCGCCACGAGGTCCGCCTCTACCCCCGCCTCGAGGATGTCCCACGGGTACTCGCCGCTGTCGTAGTACTCCTCGGCTCTTGGTTCGATGTGCTCGGTTGCAAACTCCCGTGCCTCCTGCTTGACTCCCCGTGCGTCCTCGGGGACAATACTCTCATCGAGTAAGTCCATGGGTAGGCTACGAGCGGGGTGCTTATAAGACCCTCACCTATCTCGTTTGGGAACCACGCCGTCGTCCGGTTTTCGTGACACGCCGACGGTACGTGCCGCGTGGGCGGTCCGCGGTATCCGGTCACTCGACGGGACGTAGTGTCGCGGAGACGTGCCGGAGCGCCTCGACCCGGTGCTCGCGGTCGGGCAACTCCTGGTGTGAGACCATCGCTGACTCGTACATACCCGGTACTGGCGGGCCACCGTCATCTCTCTTGTCCCGACAGTTCGGTCCGACAGACTGCAACTGTGGCTACCCGTGAGCACGTCCGGGAGTTGTGACCCACTCGTGCACACCGTCTCCGAAACGTTCAGGAGGACCGGCGAGTAGTACACGTGAATGCGTATCGAACTCCGCAGGATTCCCGGCGACGCCACGCTCGCCGACGCCTTTGCCGTTCGCCGTGCGGTCTTTATCCAAGAGCAGGGTGTCTCCGAGGCCGAGGAGATGGACGGTCGCGACGAGACGGCCACCCACGTCGTCGCCTACGCACCCCCCGACAGCGGCACCACGGGCGACGACCGACCCGTCGGAACCGCCCGACTGCGGATTCCCGAATCCGGTGTCGCGAAACCCGAGCGGGTGGCCGTGCTCGAACCGTACCGCGGCGCGGGTATCGGTCGCCGCCTGATGAGCGCAATCGAACGCGAGGCCCGAGCGCAGGGCTGTACACGCACGAAACTCCACGCACAGACCACCGTCGAGTCGTTCTACCGGGACCTGGGCTACGAGACGACGAGCGACGTCTTCAAGGAGGCCGACATCCCACACGTCGAGATGCAAAAACAACTGTGAGTCCCGCGGGCCGGGATACCGACGCCGGAGTCGGCCGCTGACCGCGGAGCGACCGATGAGTCGTCGGGAACGGAGACCACCACCTTCGAGCTGACCTGAGCGGGGTGAGCGGTGAGTCGTCGGGAACGGAGACCATCACCCTTGAGTCGACCCGAGCGGGGGCCGGTGAGCCACCGCGGTAGCCGTTCAGACCCGGTCCCGTCCACCGTCGGCGGCGGGTTGCTCGTCGCCGGCAGACGGCGTCTCCTCGGTACTTTCCTCGTCACCCGGGAAGTACCCGGACGGCCCGAAGTACCGCGTCCAGATGACCAGCAGCGACGGCAACACGAACACGCTGGCGAGGAACGCGTAGATGATGGTCAGCCCGGTGATGATACCGAACTGCCGGAGGATGGGCAGAATCGCGAACGCGAGTGTCCCGAACCCGCCGACGGTGGTCGCCGCGCTCCCGAGCAGCGCCCCGCCGGTCCCCTCGACGGTGGTGTACATCGCCTTCCAGACGTCACCCTGCCGCCTGAGTTCCAGTTCGTACCGTGAACTGATGTGGATGCTGTAGGCGATACCGAGCCCGACCGTCAGCGACGTGATAGTCCCGGTGAGCGTGTTGAACGGGATATTCAGGAGCCACATCGAGCCGAGAATCCAGGTCACCGCAAGCGCCACCGGAATCAGCGTGACGACCCCGAGCGAGGCGGGGCTACCGGTCAGCCGGTAGGCCAGCGCGAGGAAGATGAACACCGCGACCAGCGTGATGAGCAGCCCCTGGATGACCGTATCGAGCAGGTCCGCCTGGACGTTGTCGAAGACGACCTGGTCGCCGGCGGATACCGTGGACAGTGCACCGCCGCTCTCCGTCGCGACGAGGTCGGAGAACACGCGGTTGTCGGCGGCGATATCGGTGATTCCCGCGTTTCCGACGACCCCGAACTGGAGGCGCAGCGCCTCGTACTCGCCGGCGTCGTTCCGGTAGACGAACTCGGCGGCCCGCGGGTTCGCCGCGAGCAACTGGTCGTACAGCGCCTCGACGTTCGTCTCGGGGACGCCGTCGACACTCCCCGCCGCCTCGACGTACAGGTCCGCGAACGTGACGGTGGCGTTCTGCCGGTCGGTCCGCTGTGCCGGGTCGGTCTCACGGAGTCGCTCGCCCTCCTCGGCGGTTCGTTGCATCACGGTCACCGGCGACTGGATGTCGGGACCGGCAGCCCCGACAAACAGCGTCGACAGCCGTTCGCGGTCCCCGTCGCCCGCCGCCTCTGCCGAGGCGCTGTCGATCCACCGGAGCGCCTGCTCGTCTGTCACGTCACCGCGTATCAGCACGTTCGCGTTGTTGTCCTCCTGCTGGAAGTTGTCCCCGATGGATTCGATGTCGTCGCTGACCTGATACGTTCCGGGTGCCATCGGCCCGGGGAGGTTCTGTGTCCAGTCGGGCGGACTGTCCGCCAGGAAGTCAGTCTGGTCGAAACTGGTGTCGACCTGTGTCGCACCGTACGCACCGCCCAGAGCCAGCACCACCGCGAGCACGACGACAACTGCCGGGAACCGCTGGGCTGCTGTGGCACCGCCGGCCAGCACGCGCGAGAACAGGGAGTCACCCGTTCCGAACGCCCGTTTCTTCCGGTCGAATCCGCGTGCCTCGAGGAACCCGTCGAGCTCTATCTTCAGTGCGGGGACCAGTGCCCCGAAGATGACAAGCGCCGCGAGAACGCCGAACGCGCTCACGATACCGAAATCCTGCAGCGGGCCGATAGGACTGGTCAGGTTCGCCAGGAAGCCGATAGCCGCCGTCGCGGTCACCCAGACGAGGGCGGCCCCGACACCCGCCAGCGCGAGCGACATCGCACGTCGCACGTCGGGTGTCTCCTCACCCTCGGAGCGTTGCTCGCGGTGTCGCATGAACACGTGTATCGCGTAGTCGATAGACAACCCGATGAGCAACACCGGCACCGCGAGCAGCAACTGGTTGAACGCCACACCGGCCCAGCCCATGAACCCGAACGTCCAGATCAGGACCGCCAGGATACCCACGACACCGAGGATGATATCCAGCAGGTCGCGGTAGGCGATTGTCAGCGCGACAACGACGAACAGCAGTGCCAGCGGACCGACGATACCGCCGCTGTCACCGAGTGACTGGCTGATTTCCTCGTTGAGCACGCCCAGACCGAACACCGCGTAGTCGGAGTCCAGGTCGTTTGCGAGGCTCCTGATCTCGAGCTGGGCGTCGGTAATTGCGGGCGAGAGCTGGTTCGGGTTCTGCACCTCCTCGGTGACCTGCTGTCGGAAGGCTGTCAGTCCCCCCTCGGCGCTCGTGGTGCCCGGCTCGAAACTGGCCGGCATCAGACCGAGCACCGACGGGTCGGCCCCCTCGCCGAACACGTCTGTGACAATCGCCTCGAACTCGTCGTCGTCGAGACGCAGCACGGCCTGTCGCTGCTCCTCAAGACTCGGCGGCCCGGCGGTTGCGCTCTCGTTGTCGGACTGGCGTTGAACCGCCGCAGTCCCGATGACGTTCGCGTACCCGAACACCGGCCGGTCCTCGACGAACGTCTCCGTGATGTTCTGGCGCTCGAGGACCTGTTGCTGGAGGGTGAGTGACTCGTTTACCGCCGCAACAGTAAGCACGTTCTCACCCCGCTGTAACACCTGCAGGAGTGTCGTGTTACCGCTCTCCTCGACTGTCATGTTCGCCTCGATGAACGCCTGTGCCGAGGCCTCCGGTGAATCTGACTCGAACTGGTCGGTGTTGGACTGCTGTTCGACGTTCACGATACCGGCACCGATAGCGGCCGTCAGTACCAGCACGACCAGGATTATCGACTTGGTGTAGGTGGTGAGAAAGCCTGCAACGCGGGTCGCTACGCCGGTCATCCCGTGTCCTCCGTTCCTGAACTGTCGCTTCCGAGTAACATCCTGTACCGATAGTAGGTTGCTGACACACTTATCTCTGCTCATCCCCGGTTGCTCCCCGACAGAGGATGCAGAGACACCCGAGCCGTGTCCGCCACCGAGACCCGGTTCGCCCGCGAGCGGGCACCGCTCCGTGCCGACGTGTCAGTCGCGTCTCTCGACTTGAGCGCCGTCTCGCGCCCGGTGTCGGCAACCGGTCCGTCAGCGCCCCGATACTGGTCGGCGGCGTCACGGACCTGGTCGAACCCGTCACCCAGCTGGCGGCCGAACTTCCCACGGACGGTCGCGGTGGCGTCCTCGAGTCCGCGGCCACAGGTCCCGGCGTGCTCGCAGTCCCGCCGGTCACCGGTTGTCACCTCGAACTCAAGATTGCCGAACGCCGGCTATCCGGCGAGCGCCGCGATACTGTCACCCGCTGGTTGTTTTTCACGCATCGTTTGGTTACCGACTCCGACACTCCCGGCGCGACACACGCGACCGGGGACCGACACTGCTGTCGGGGTGGTTCGGAGTGTGGGCAGGTCCGCGGGCGGAAACGAGACACGCCGGGCCAGTGCCAGGAGGGGAACAGACGGTTGCGGCGCTATATACCACTACCCACCTCCATTGCGACGTACCGACCGGTGCGTACGGCTCATAGTCGGGTATTTGTGTCTCGGCGAGAGAGTATGTATAAGTTCATTGACCCGCAGTCGGTCATCGATACAACAATGACAGAGAACCCATCCACGTCGGCAGCAGAGCGAACCGAGGAACTGTCGGCGCGGACAGCGGGAGCGTCGGCCGAACAGTCGTCCACAGACTCTCCGGCAACGCACGGGGACGTGTCTCTCGACGCGTCGGGGCGTGTTACGACGGGCGAGACGGTTATTGCGGCGCGCGACTTGGATGTCTACTACGGCGAGACGCAGGCGCTGCAGAACATCTCCATCGAGATTCCGGAGCGGCAGGTGACCGCGCTCATCGGTCCGTCGGGGTGTGGCAAGTCGACGTTTCTGCGCTCGGTCAACCGGATGAACGACCGCATCGACTCCTGCGAGGTGGCGGGGGACTTGTTGTTCCAGGGAACGAACGTCTACGACAGCAACGTCGACCCCGTTGCGCTCCGACGCAAGATCGGGATGGTGTTCCAGGAACCGAACCCCTTTCCGAAGAGCATCTACGACAACGTCGCGTACGGCCTCCGGGTGCAGGGGTACGACGGTGACCTCGACGACATCGTCGAGGACGCGCTGCGTCGCGCGGCGCTGTGGGAGGAGGTCGAGGACCAACTCGACGAGTCCGGGTTGGAACTGTCCGGCGGCCAGCAACAGCGACTCTGTATCGCGCGGGCAATCGCGACGGACCCCGAGGTGCTCCTGATGGACGAACCCGCGTCGGCGCTTGACCCGATTGCGACCGCGAAAATCGAGGAACTCGTCGCGGAACTCGCCGCCGAGTACACCGTCATCGTCGTCACACACAACATGCAACAGGCCGCACGCATCTCCGACCGGACGGCAGTCTTTCTAACCGGCGGCGAACTCGTCGAGGTGGGCGACACCAAACAGGTCTTCGAGGACCCCGACGACCAGCGCGTCGCCGACTACGTTGCCGGCAAGTTCGGGTGACGGCGTGACTGCTGCCGTTTGTGGTCACAACCGACGCGCGCCGTGGCCCGTTCGGGTCGGGAACTCGGACCGAAAGAGGATTACTCCGGGCGGGTGCAACTGGTGACATGGTCGAGAACGTCATCTGGCCCGCGTACCTCGACGCGAGTCTGACACGCGCCGAGGGTCGGCGTGTCCCCGCAGATCTCGCCGTCGAGGAACCCACCGTCGATGAGATTGCCCGTGCTGTCAAGCAGGTGGGCTACGACGTCGGGGTCGACCGCGAGGCCACGTACCCGCGGGAGTACGAGTCTCGCGGCCGTGTCCTCGTGCAGGACGCCGACGACGCGAGCAAGAGCGACCTTCTGCAGGCGACGGCGGCGTACCTCGGGGCGATCCGGGCGTGAGACGCGCCGGAACGGTCGTCGGTACCGCACAGGGTGTCGCGGTGGTCCGGTGCCGTGGCGACAGCTACCCCGATGTCGGAACCGACCTCGTCGACGAGCAACTGGAGCAGGTCGGGGCTGTCGTCGACGTGTTCGGCCCGGTCGAGCGGCCGTACCTCGCTGTCTCACCCGCCGACCGCCAGGTCGTGACACTCGTCGGCGACACTGTCTACGCCCGCTGACATCCGTGGATGTCACCGGGTGGCCTCGCGCACACGGTGGCGCGGACGGTAGTTCGCGGTGACAGTCGCTACCCCGACCGGACCGCGGCGCGCTCGCGCTCGATGTGGTCGACGTACGCCTCGGTCACCCGGTCGATAATCGCCTCGCCGGCCTCGGCGGTTGCCTTGCGGGGGTCCCCGAGGACGCCGTTCTCGCTGACACTCTCGAACCCCTTACTGAGCAGTCGTGACACCGATACCGGTTCCTCGTGGCCGAGTTCGAGTTCGTCCGTCCGGACGAGTCCCTCCGCGACCGCGAGCAGGATAGCCGTCTCGGTGGCCCCGGCGTGGATGACCGGTTCCTCGTACTCGACACCGGCCGCGCGGAGCCCGTCGTTCATCAGTGACATCTGCTCGTCGAGGTCGGTGAGCGCGATAACCGACGCGTCGATCTCGCGTGCAATCTCGGGCGCGACGGTGTCGACCGGCGCGAAGTTGCCGCCGTGTGTCGGCATCAAAACGAGATGCTCGAACCCGTGTTCGTCCAGCGAGCGACAGTAACCCCGCAGTGTCCCCATCAGCACCTCGGGCGGGACCGTGATGGTCCCCGGAAACTCCATGTGGTGGCCGGAACAGCCTGGCCGGACCGGCGGCGCGGCGACGGCGTCACCGAGTTCCTTGGCGACCCGCCGGGAGAACGTCTCGCTGGTCAGCGTGTCCACCACCAGCGGCAGGTGCGGGCCGTGTTGCTCGATTGCGCCGACTCCGACGACGACCGTCTCTGTTCCCGCCTCGATCGCACGCTCGACTTCCGGCCAGGTCAACTCCGCCAGACGCACTGTCTCTGTGTCTGTCACGCTCTCCCCGTTCGATGCCCGCGCGCTTGAGCGTTCTGACTGCCGGCGTGAGGACGTGGAGCGGGTCGACCCGGCGGGGACCGGCCAGCAGGCATCGTGGTCGGCCAGGGAATTTTATATCGTGCCCGGACGAGTGTCACCGGTGAAGTCGGTGCGTATACGTGAGTGCAACCCGTAACAGGCGGTATGAGCAACTCGTCAGACGGTGACACTGCGACAGTCGAATCAGACGCGGTGAAACTGGCACTCGTCGGCGGCTTCATCGGGGTGGTTCTGGGCTCCTACCGCGGGCGGGCCGGTATCCTGGCCGGTGGCCTCGTCGGCGGCACGCTCGGCTACGCCGCGGGGTCCAGAACCGGCCCGTCCGACGAGTCGACCGAGGACCCCGTCGTCGTCACGATAGACGACACGGACAACACGGACACACCGACCGAGTAGTTCGGGTGTGCGTACGCATCGCTCCCGACACCGGGACGGATGACTCCGCGGTCGACGGTGCCACGCGGGAGCGGGTGTAGCGGCCGGTGGAACCGGGATGCAGACTCGCCGCGGTCCGGTAGCGGCGGGTCAGTAGGTGTCGATATCGATACCGACAGAACAGACGTACTCGCCGGAGGCAACCTGCGGGAGGCGACGGGTCCGCCAGAGTATCCCGCTGGAGTCGGCGGTGACCGTCGCCTGTGTCTCGCCGAACGGGTTGGTGACAGTGTAGAGGGTGGTTCCGGGGCTGACCCGCTGGCCGAGGTCGGCCTCGAAGTCGACCAGTCCGCCGGTCGGTGCGCCGTACTGCTCGAACCCGGTCGAGCGGGTCTGTTTCTCCGTGCGGGCCCGACCGGGGAGAAAACCGTAGTACCTGAGCACGTTGAACACCCCCTCGACACCGATCTCGACGCTCTCGGGGTCGAGTCCGACCGCCCCGCCGAGTTCGGGGTCCACCGTGGGGATACCCTCGTCCGGGGCCGCCCGGGCGAGTTGGCCGTCCGGTCCCTTCTGGTCGAACACGTGCCCACAGCCGAACACCTTCGCCAGTTCGAGACACTCGTCGTGCAGCGAGTGGTGACGGCCACACCGGACCCTGACCTCCTCTATCATCCGCGAGGTCGACCCCTGGTGCAGGTCGAGCACGAGGTCGGCCCCGCTCGCCACCTCGAAGGTGGCGTCGGCGATGCGCTCTGTCGATGTCCCCTCGGGTTCGCCGGGGTAGGTGCGGTTGAGTTTGGTGTTGTCGACCGGACTGCGGTGCTCGTTCACCTGGAACGCAAAGTAGTTCGCGATGGCGACGACCAGCACGGTGCCAGATAGCTCCGCTGGGTCGATCCGGGGAACGATACGCCGGATGACCCCGAGCCCGTTGAGCTCGTCACCGTCGCTGACCGCCTGGATGTACAGCGTCTTTCCCGCCTGCTGTCCGTTGATAACCGCCACCGGGAGCGTGACCGGACTGCCGTCGCGGCCGCGACCGACCTCTAACTGCCCGGTGTCCTGCCGACCCGGACCTGCGCTTGCCGTACCGAGACTTCTCATTACCCACAATGGGCGGCCCCACGTTCTTTAGGTGTTCGGTTGGCTCGTCCCCCTGTAATGCGACACCACGAAGTGTCGCGGGTCGCAAGAACGGGTGTGGACCGGTCGCTGCTCGCCGACGCGATGCTCGGTCGACTCGTCACCTATCTGCGGATGTGCGGCTACGATACGGCGTACGTTCTCGACATGGGGCTGTCCGACGACGACGCGATTCGGCGGGCCGCCCGCACTGACGGCCGGGTGCTGCTCACGCGCGACCGCGACCTCGCGGCGCGGGCCCCCGACGCCGTGGAACTCGAGGGCCGGGACATCGAGACCCAGCTCGCTGAACTCGCGGCTGCCGGGTTCGAACTGTCACTTCCCGCCGAACCGCAGCGGTGTAGCACCTGCAACGGCGAGCTCGCGGCTGTTGACCCGACGGCCTCGACGCCCGAACACGCCCCCGACCCCGCCGAGACCGGCGTCTGGCAGTGTCGCTCGTGTGGCAAGCAGTTCTGGAAGGGGAGTCACTGGGACGACGTCGCGGAGCGACTCGCAGGACATTAGACGGGTGACCCGCTACCCCGGCACATGACGGTCATCGAGCGCAACTCCGTGCAGGATATCTACGAGAGCTACCACGAGGGCGAGACGCTGACGATGCTGACCGCGTACGACGCGCCGATCGCCGCGCAGGTGGACGCCGGGGGCGTGGACATGATTCTGGTCGGTGACTCGGCGGCGGACAACCACCTCGGCCACGACGACACCCTGCCGCTGACGATGGCGGAGGCGCTCTCGAACACCGCCGCGGTCGACCGTGCCGTCGATGAGGCGATGGTCATCGGCGATATGCCCTTTGGCTCGTACGGCGCGTCGATGGAGTCGTCGGTCGAGAACGCCACCCGCTTCATGAAGGAGGCCGGCGCGGACGCGGTCAAACTGGAGACGGCCCCGCACGGCGAGACCACCATCGACATCATCGACCGGTTGACCGAACTCGGGTTGCCGGTGATGGGCCACGTCGGGTTCACCCCACAGCGGATGCACCAGATCGGCGGCCCATACATCCAGGGCCGGGGCCACACGAGTTCCGCCCACATCGACGCGCTGGTCGAGACTGCCGAGGCGCTCGTCGATGCCGGCGTGTTCGCTGTCGTCCTCGAAACCGTCACCGAGGAGACCGGCAAGCGCGTCACCGAGGCTGTCGACGTTCCGACGATCGGTATCGGCGCGGGCCGGTACGTCGACGGGCAGGTGCTGGTCACGAACGACCTGCTCGGACTCGGCGGCGAGGCGTTCAAACTCTCGAAACAGTACGCCGACCTCGACAGCGTCGTCCGCGACGCCGTCGGCGAGTACGTCGACGATGTCCGGAACGGCGAGTTCCCCGCCGAGGAGAACGTGTTCGACCCCGTCGACGAGTGAGCAGGAGTCGGCGTGTCGGACCGTGACCCGACCGCCAACCGCCGGCAGATACCGGTTCTACACGTGTTCGTCGAGGAACGCGACCACTCGCGTGTACGCCTCTATCTGGTTGTCGAGTTTCACGATACCGTGGCCCTCGTCCTCGAAGACGAGGCGTTCGACGGGGACACCCTGTTTCTCTGCCTGTTCGGCGATCTGTTCGGCCTCCCCGACGGGGACCCGCGGGTCGTTCGCGCCGTGGAGCACGAACAGTGGGGCCTCGATGTTGTCGACGTTGTTGATAGGGCTGATAGATTCGAGAAATGCGCGGTCCTCGGCGAGCGAGCCGTACTCGGCCTCGCGCAGTTCCCGACGCCACGACCCCGTGTTCTCCAGGAACGTGACGAAGTTGGCGATACCGACGACGTCGACACCGGCGGCCCACCGCTCGGGGAACTCTGTCAGTGCGGCAAGCACCATGAACCCGCCGTAGGAGCCACCCTTCGCGACGATTCGGTCGGCGTCGACCGCGTCGCGGGCCGACAACCAGTCGAGTGCGGCCCCGATATCCCGCACCGAGTCCATCCGGTTCTCGACATCGTCGAGGTGGGTGTAGGACCGCCCGTACCCGGTCGACCCCCTGACGTTCGGCTCGAACAGCGCGTACCCCTGCGAGAGAAAGTACTGTCGCAGTCCGCTGAACGACGGGCGGCGCTGGCTCTCCGGCCCACCGTGGATGTCGACGATGGTCGGCGCACCACCCGCTGGCACGTCCGCCGGGAGCGAGAGAAACGCCGGTATCTCCCGCCCGTCGAAGGTCTCGTACCGGACCAGCTCGGGTTCGACGAACGTCTCCGGCGGGATACCGGCCGTCGACGCGGCTGTCCACCGCGTGACCGCGGTTCCGGTCGCGCCCTCGACGGTATCTCCGTTGCCTGTCGTGGCGTCCACGTCTGCCCCGTTGCCGGCGGGTGTCGGGGAGTTCTCGCTCTCGTGGCTCCCGGGTGGCGCTGTCGCGGCGTCCCGCAGCGCGGTGACATCGACCACCGAGACGTTGGTGTTGAGCGTCCGGCCGGTCGAGGTGAGCGCGAACTGTTCGCCGTCGGGACCGAAACTGACTCCCCCGGCGATACTCCCGGGTACGTCCGGGGTGGGCAGTTCCGAGAGCGACCCGGTCTCGCTGTCCAGATCCGCGAGGGTCATCTCGGTGTAGCCGTCGACGTTGCGCGAGTAAACGAGCAGCCCCGACTCGTCGACGGCGACACCGCCGACGTTCCACCCGCCACCCTCCCTGACGGTTTCCAGTTTGCCGGTCTCGGGGTTCATCCGGGCGAGATACAGCGTGTCGGCCCCTTCGTCGGTCACGAGGTACAGCCAGTCCCCCTCGGGTCCCCACACCGGGCTGCTGTAGCGCACGTCGCCCGTGTCCGGGGTCAGCGCCCGGTGTTCGCGGCTCTCCAGGTCCAGCACCGAGAGGTCGTGGTCGAAACTCGACTGTGCCCGGTGCAGGACCAGCGCGTCGTCGTCCGGACTCCACGGGCCGACGCTGTACCAGCCGTCACCCTCGAACACGAGGTCTGCCGCCCGGCTGTCCCGGTTCTGGACGTACACGTCGAAGACCGCCTCGTCGCGCCGGTTCGACGCGAAGGCGAACTGCTCGCCGTCGTGGCTCCACCCGCCCCAGCGGTGTTTCGCGTCGGGCTGTCCGGTCAGGTCGAGCACACCCCCGTCGGCGTCGAGCCGGTACAACTGCATCCGCTCGTTGCCGCCCTCGTCCATCCCGAACACCAGCTCCGGGCGCTCCGGCGAGAACGACGCGAACGACACCTGCTCGTCGTAGAAGGTCCGCTGGGTCGGCCAGCCCCCGGGTTCCTCGAGTGTCCAGACCTGCGCCGTACCCGTCGTGTCCATCAGGAACGCCAGCGTCCCGTCGGGTCCGATGGTCCCGCCGTAGGCGCTCCGTATCGTCAGATACCGCTCCAGATCGTACGACTGCATACCACAGGCGACGGCCGGCATCCTCAATACGCTTGTGTCCCGTGTCTGTCTCTCGCGGTCCCCTCGTGTCCGGTCTGTTTGCCCGCCCCGGGGACGACCCCGACGGCGGGACACTCGCCGTCACCGGTCTGCCGAGGGGGCGTCGTCGGCCCTTGTCTGTCGTCAGTTGTCCGGCGCACGCGGAGATATCTTCGCGGATGTGTCGTCGTCACACGAGCGATAACAGCCGTCGTCCGGTTGGGGGTCCGCGTGCCCGTTGGAGGTTGTGTGGCGTCGTCCGACCGACTCAGGTCAACTCGATCTCGTCGATCTCGTGGTGACGCTTCGCGAGGCGGCGCGCGGCCTCGATGTTCTGCCCGCCGGCACCGATCGCCGCGCCGCGGTCGTTCTCGTCGACCTCGGCGTACGCGATTGTCTCGTCGCCCTCGCTGACCGTCACGTTGTACACCGCCGCGGGGGCGAGTGCGTTCGCCACGAACGCCTCGGCTCGGTCGGCATCCTCGACGAGTGTCACCTGCGTGCCGAGTCGGCGCTCGATACGCCTGACGTGCTCGCCGCCGGCACCGATTGCCTTGCCCATCTCGCCGGCCCCGACCAGCACGACCACGCGGTCGTCGTCGACCAGACAGTCACGGACCGTCACCTCGGTCTCCTCCTCGACGAGTCCGGCGACCCGCAGCGCCTCACCGGAGAGGGTCACCCGCATGCGTCAGTCGGACATCGACCCGGCACCCATCCGGAGGTCGACGTCGCCGGTCCCGAGTTTGATCGGCTTGCCGACGATGACGTTCTCGGTCACACCGTCGAGGTGGTCAATCTCGCCGTGGATGGCCGCATCGAGCAGGTGACTGACCGTCACCTCGAACGCCGCCCGGGCCAGCACCGAGTCCTTTGCACCCGAGATGCCGTGCCGACCGATACTCTCGATCTCACCCTCGTTTGTCATGATGTCGGCCACCAGCATCAGGTGACGGATGTTCACGTCGTCCAGGCCCTGCTCTTCGAGGGTGTTCATCGTCTCCTCGATGATGGACTCGCGTGCCGCCTCGACACCGAGGTTCTTGTAGATCTCGTGGATGTTGTTGCAGGTCGTGCGGGAGGCGTCGACACCCTCGATGTCCAGCACTGTCCCGAAGTCCGACCCCTCGGTGTAGAGCACGAACTCCTCGCCCGTTTCGAGGTCCTCCTTCCGGATGACGACCCGCGAGACGTCCTCGATGCCCTTGAACACCACCTCGCGCAGTTCCTCGACCAACTGCAGGAGGTCGCGGTACGACGGGTCGTCGGGACCGAACTGGATCGTCAACCCCTGCTGACGGGCCTCGACACCCAGTGCCGACTCGATGGTACCGGCGATCTCCTCTGCGACCTCGACCGAGTCGTCGACGGTCGGCCACCGCTCGTGCAGCGTCTCCTCGTTGAGCGATACCTCCACCAGCATGTCTGCCACGTTCGTCGATACGTCACCCAACTGGAGGATACGCGTCGCCTCGATGTTCCAGACCACCTCGTGGGCGCGGTCGCGGTCCGTTGCGTACTCCTCCTCCAGGTGGACCGTCATCATCGGAGTGTCGGGCTCCTTTCGTGCGTCCACGAGTTCGATGAGCCGTGGCAACCCCTGGGTGACGTCGATCTCGGCGACACCCGCGTAGTGGAAGGTGTTCATGGTATTGTGCGTGACGACACCCTCCGCGGTCGTGAACGTCTCCAACCCCTCGACCGAGAGGTCGTAGACGAACTCGTGACGAGGCTCGACAGACTCGATGGACACGATTCGGTCCCA
>CAYZGA010000054.1:0-14895 GCA_964477945.1 uncultured Halobacteriales archaeon | reverse complement strand
CCGGCAGTCGTGACCGGTCGGTTTTTGCGCAGGTGCGCACAACAGACAGCCATGAGTGTCGTAGTCGAGCGGTGTGCGTGCGGTGTCGGTCACGACCCACCGGCCGGGCCGAACCGGGTTCGGCGTCGGATCGGCGGGAACGGGGCCCGGTTCCGGCCCGCCACGGACCGCAGAATCGCACGCGCGCTGTGGGGCGAGCGGTCGCGGGGCGGGCGATGACCGTCACCGGGGCGACACCCGCGACGGTGCGTACCGCCGTAGAACGGGCGGACCCGCTGCCGGGGACCGCAGGGTTCGCCGGGCGCGTCGACGGGTTGCTGGTTCGTGACGTGCTCGGGCGGTATCCGCTCTTCTTCGAGCCCGGCGGGACCTGGAGCCACGACCCGGACGACCTCGCGGAGCCACGGCGGCTCCCGGCCGGCCATATCCACGAGACAGCCGGTGACGGTCCGGCGACAGAGCGGGCGGTCTGGACACTTCCGTCGCCGTCCCCCGTCGACGACCGGAGAGCGGTTACGGCGGTCCGCGAGGCGGTGGACGAGACGCTCGCGGCGGTCGACGAGGGGCGTCTCGCGGTGGCGTTCTCGGGTGGTGTCGACTCCGGGTTGCTGGCGGCCCGACTCGACGCCCCGCTGTACACCGTCGGCTTTCCGGACAGCCACGACCTCGCGGCCGCCCGGTCGGGTGCGGAGTCGCTCGGACGCGAGTTGCGTGTCGTCGAACTCGACCACGCGACACTGGAGCGGGCGGTCCCGCAGGTGGCGGCGGCGACCGGCCGGACGAACGCGATGGACGTGCAGGTCGCGTTGCCGCTGTTCGTGCTGGCCCAGCAGGTGGCGGCGGACGGGTTCGACCGGCTCGCGCTGGGCCAGGGGGCAGACGAGCTGTTCGGCGGGTACGCGAAGGTCGAACGTGCCCCCGAGGACGACCGTGTCGCGGCCGACACTGTCCGGGGGGCCCGCGACGAGATGCTCGGGACACTGCCCGACCAGTTCGAGCGGGACCGCCTGGCGCTGGAGACCGCCGGCGTCGACCCGGTGACACCACTCGCACACGACCGGGTGGTGCGTGCGGGACTCGCGCTCGACGGCGACCAGCTCGTCCGCGACGGCACCCGCAAGTGGGCGCTCCGCCGGGCTGCCAGCCCGTGGTTGCCCGACACGCTCCGCACCCGGGACAAGAAGGCACTCCAGTACGGAACCCTCGCCGCGCGGGAACTGGACCGACTGGCACGGCAGGCCGGCTACAAGCGCCGCATCGACGACCACGTCGGCAAGTACGTCGACAGTCTGCTGTGAGGAGCCCGCGACGCCGGCAGATATCTACTCGAACCGAACGGTCGACCGTCTCCAAAGGTTGTTGATACGACCCCCCGGCGAGCAACCCCGGCACACGGTCGCGGTGTCGACCGCCTCGCGAGGGTCGACGCTCCCTCGTCGGGGACCCGACGAGCCCGCCGTCGTACCCCCCAGGCCGGGCGCCAGCATCGGCCGTATCGGGCCGCTCGCGCCCGAGACGGCCCGACAGACACCGTTGGCGGGTGAACCCGCCGTCCAGCTGTCGTCGACCACACAGACGGGCGATATGCCCGGTGGCCTCCCTGCTGTCGTATCACCGCGGTGGTCGTACTAGCTCTGCCACGTATAGTGGACGACATATTTAAACGTTATCGACAATAATGATATAGTGGAGGCTATCGGATGTACGACCTGACAGGATTTCAGCGTGACCTGCTGTATGTCATCGCTGGCAAAGACCAGCCACACGGACTCGCGATAAAGGACGAACTGGAGGAGTACTACGAGACGGAGATACACCACGGGAGACTGTATCCGAACCTCGATACGCTCGTGGAGAAAGGGCTCGTCGAGAAGGGTGAACTCGACCGCCGGACGAACTACTACAGTTTGACCCGGCGGGGAAGGCGAGAGATCGAGGCGCGACGCGACTGGGAATCGCAGTACGTCGACTTCTGAGGGGGTTGGCTCTCCAGCCAGTCGGACTGCCAGCGGCGGCACCGTCGGTCACAACTCCGGCAGCTATCTGATTGCTGGTCGAGATACGTGTACGGACCGTGACGCCCCACGCCGAGAGCGCGGCCCGACGCGGTCCAGCGGGTCGCCTTCGCCCGTGGCCTGCTCGTGCTCGACTGTGGCGAACGAATCCGGCTGTTACCGACGCCGGATGCCACCAGTTGGGAGGTGGAACTCGCCGTCGAACTCTTTGCCGCAGCGGCCGACACGGGCAGAGTCGCCTGAGAGACCGAGCGGACTAAGACCAGTACCTGCACGGCGTGGCGTACGACAGAGCGGAGTCATACTGTCGGCTGTAACTTCGTGGAACGGGCACCCCGGGGTGCCGAACTGTGCGATGAGCTTACAGCCGACAGTATCAGGACCGATACAGGGTGGAGGACAGCAGAGTCGGGACACGAGACTGGGGAGTCCGGCAGACAGCGGCGAGTCGACACGGGTTTGACTCTCGACGGCGGATAGAGAGACGATGCGAGTGACGTTTCTGGGGACCAGCGGGGCGGTCCCGACGACCGAGCGGTCGACGAGCGGGCTGCTGGTCGAACGCGAGGGCGACCGGCTCCTGTTCGACTGTGGCGAGGGGACCCAGCGCCAGATGATGCGCTACGGGACCGGGTTCGATATCGGGCACATCTTTCTCACCCACATGCACGGCGACCACACGCTCGGACTGCCAGGGCTGACACAGACCATGGAGTTCAACGGCCGCGACCGGCCACTCGCGGTCCACGCTCCCGGGGGCACCCGCCGGAGAGTCGAGTCGTTGCTGTCGGTGACCGGGGAACGACCCTCGTACCCGGTGCGGGTCCGGCAGGTCGAACCCGGCGAGGTGGCGCTCGACCGGGGTGACTACGAGGTGCGGGCGTTCGATGTGGACCACGACACCCGTGCTGTGGGCTACACGCTCGTCGAGGCAGAGCGCAAGGGTCGGTTCGACCGGGAGACCGCCGAGGAGGAGTTCGGTATCCCGCCGGGACCAAAGTACTCCCGACTCCACGCGGGCGAACCGGTCGAACACGAGGGGCGGACGGTCGAACCGGCGGAGGTGGTCGGTCCGCCCCGCCCCGGACGGCGGGTCGTCTACACCGGTGACACCCGACCGACCGAGGCGACCGTCGCGGCCGCAACGGAGGCAGACCTGCTCGTCCACGACGGCACCTTCGCCGACGACCACCGCGAGCGCGCACGCCGGACCGCACACTCGACCGTCCGCGAGGCCGGCGCAATCGCCCGCGAGGCCGGCGTGCGACGGCTCGCGCTGACACACATCTCGACCCGGTACGCCGGACAGGACGACCGCCTTCTCGCCGAGGCACGCGAGGCGTTCCCCGAGGCGTTCGTCGCCCGCGACGGGACGACCGTCACGGTGCCGTTCCCCGACAGCGACGAGCCGTTCGACATCGAGCGTGTCCCGTACTCTTAAGTGCGAAACGAGCAAAGAACTATCAATGATTCGGGAGGGAGAGCGCGCGCCGTCGTTCGAGCTACCCGGCGTGATGAACGGCAGACCGGGCTGGGTCGGACTCGACGGGTTACTCGGTGAGTCGGTCGTCGTGCTGGTGTTCTACCCCGCGGACTTCAACCCCTCGTGTACCGACCAGACGACCGACCTCGACGAGTTCGACGTGTTCAGGATGCAGTCCGACGCAACGGTGCTCGCTATCTCCGGGGACAGCGTCTACAGCCACCGGGCGTTTGCCGACGCGTACGACATCCAGCTCCCGTTGCTCGCGGACGTGGACGGTGACGTGGCACGAGCGTACGGGGTCGGGACCGACGACGACCGGTACGCGACCCGGCGGGCGGTGGTGGTCATCGACCACGACGGGCTCGTGACCTACGCCTGGCTCGCCGACGACATCGAGGACCGGCCGGATATCGAGTCGGTCCAGCGGGCGTTCCGGGCGATCGACGACGCCGACCTCGCGGAGACACAGTACCGCGAGGGCTGTGACCGCTACACCGACGCCCGCGAGTCGTTTGTCGAGGGGATGCAGGCGTACCGACAGCGCGAGTGGGTGCTCGCCTACGGGGCGTTCGACGAGGCACGGACGGCGCTCAGAACCGCGACCGAGCAGTTCGAGCGCGCGATCCGGTTCAGCGAGGACGAGGCGATGACCGCCTCATTCGAGCGTGGCGACCGTGCCGCCGAGGAGTTCGAGCGCGGCGTCGGACTGCTGTACGACGCGGCGTCGGCACACGCGAACGGCGAACCCCGCCGCGGCGAGAAACTCCGTGACAGGGGACAGTCGGTGCTCGAATCGATCCAGGAACTCGGCGCGCCACCGGACCCCGACGCGCTTCCGGTCGATATCGAGGACCCCGCCGACAGCGGTATCACGCTCGATATCGACCTGGAGACCGGGGCCGACCCGGCCGACGACCCCTCCGACACCGGCGAGGATACCCAGGAGCTGTCCGACACGGACGCGGGCGAGTCGGCGGACCGCGCCGGCGATATCGACGAGGACGACGAACTCGACGAGTCGGACCTCGAGGCGCTCACCGCGGAGATCGAGACACAGGACGTCTCCGAGGGCTGACCCGACCTTGCCGGGTCTGAGGGCACGCCGTGTGGTCGCGGGCAGGACCGCGCGACGCGAACTGCCACGCGTCAGACCCACCGGCGCGGGCGACGAGATGCGAATACCGCGAGAGAGACGCGAGTGTCAGTCTCAGTCCTTGCGACCGGCACCGACGGCCGCCTCACCGATCGGTTCGTGTCCCTCGATGCGCTCCTGACCACCCATGTAGGGACGCAGCGCCTCGGGAACCGTCACCGTTCCGTCGGGGTTCTGGTAGTACTCCAGCACGGCAACCATCACACGGGGCAACGCGAGTCCCGAGGCGTTCAGGGTGTGGAGGTACTCCGCGGACTCGTGGCGTTCGGGGCGGTACCGCAGGCCGATACGCCGGGCCTGGAACGCCTCGAAGTTCGACGCGCTGGAGACCTCGAGCCAGCGCCCACCCCTGTCGGGACCGTCGTCCATGTCGTCGGCGGGTGCCCAGACCTCGATATCGAAGGTCCGCGCCGAGGCGAAGGTGAGGTCACCACCACACAGCAGTGTCACCCGGTACGGCAGGTCGAGTCTGCGAAGCACCTCCTCGGCCTCGTCGACCAGCTGTTCGAGGCGGTCGTCGCTGTTGCCCGGTTCGACGAAGTTCACGAGTTCGACCTTGTTGAACTGGTGGACGCGGACGATACCCCGTGTCTCGGTGCCGTGTTCGCCCGCCTCGCGCCGGAAGTTGGGGGTGTAGGCCTGGTGTTTCAGCGGTAACTCGTCGGCCAGCAGGGTGTCGTCGGCGTACATGTTCGTGACCGGCACCTCGGCGGTGGGACAGAGCCACAGGTCCGTCTCGCCGTACGGTTCGTCGTTGTGCCCGCCGACGCGGTAGGCGTCCTCTGTGAACTTCGGCAACTGTCCGGTGCCGGTCATCGACTCGCTGGTCACCGGAATCGGCGGGAACACCTCGGTGTAGCCCTGCTCGCGGTGGACATCCCGCATGAACTGGACGAGCGCGTGTTCGAGTCGTGCCCCGTCACCTTTCAGGAAGTAGAACCCCCCACCCGAGACGGTGGCGGCGCGGTCGAAGTCCAGAATCTCCAGTTGCTCACCGAGGTCGTAGTGGGGGATTATCCCGTCGGGTAGCTCCCGGAGTTCGTCGAACCCGACACGGCGGCGCTCCTCGTTGTCGCGTTCGTCCTCGCCTGGCGGCACACTCTCCTGTGGCACGTTCGGTACATCGAGCAACAGCTCTTCGAGTCGCCGTTCGAGTTCGTCGGCGCGGTTTTCCACCGCCTCGAGTTCGGCTTTCAGTTCCTGCGAGCGCTCGATGGCCGCCTGTGCCTCGGCCTCGTCGCCGGCCTGCTTGAGTTCGCCGATACGGCTGCTTATCTCGTTGCGCTCGCGGCGCAGGTCGTCGCCGCGGGACTTGTGTTCGCGCCACTCCTCGTCGACTGTCAGTATCTCGTCCACGTCGACATCATCGGTGCCGCGTAGCGCGAGTCCCTCCCTGACCACGTCGGGATGCTCGCGGACGAACTGCCGGCTGAGCATGCCAACCCGTTCGACGGGGGCGCGCAAAACCGTGTCGCTCTCCGGGTCGGGGTCAGAGGCGACCGACGTTCTCCACGGAGACACTCTCCACGACGTCGAGGTCGGCAAAGGCCTCCTCCACGGCCTCGGTGCCGCCGCTCTCGTCGGGTACGACCACCGTCGGGAGCAGGGCGACGAGACCAAAGGCGACCTCCTGGCGCTCGACGGCGTTTATGCGTGCCCCCTCGGGGAGCGCCCGTTCGAGTCGGTCGTGCAGGTCGTCGAGGTCCACCTCCGGGCTCTCGGGCATCACCTTGATGCTCGCGGCAACCTTCCCCATCGTTACGGCCCCCTGAACCCGCACTCGGTGCACTCGTAGAGGGTGCTCTGCTTGCGACACTTCGCACAGCGGTGGATGGTGTTGCCACACTCCGGACAGTCGAACGTGGCGGCACTCATCCCGACGATGTTGATGCCGCAGGAAACGCAGGTGCGCGCGCTCCGCTGCAGGTTCTCACTCATACAACTTCTTTCTGTCCGGCGGATTTAAACGATTTGATACCGGAATCTGCCCGAACGCGGATGCACGGTCCGGACTTGACCTCCGACCGTCGCCGCGGAGTCCTGCCTCCGTCGTGAGACCTGGACCGATGGGTCTTGTACTCGTAGTCCAAAGAACCCTCAAAGTGAACCACGTTCCCGACGACGTGCTCGACGCGCTCGACACGTTCGGCGAGCAACTCCTCGTGGGCAGGCCGCCCCGTGTCGAGGGGCGTCTCCGACAGGACCTCAGTGTGACAATCGTCCCCGACACCGACGGCGAGACCGCGCGCATCCGGTACGAGACCGAGCACACGCAGGCCCCGCCGGTGCTCCGCGACCGCGGGTCGTTTGTCACGACGATTGTCGACAGTGTCGACGAGCGTCTCCGCTCTTGGGGGGTCGAACCGCCCGACGCGTACGAGTACCGGGAGACCATCGGAACAACACACCGCTACGAGGGACGCCTTCGACTCCCCTGAGACGTTGCCTCGACGGCCGCCCCGGTGTGGGCCTGGTGTCTGGTGGTCAGGTCCGTGCACGCTCCGAGAGTTCGGTGACAGTCGCCGCCGCCCGCAGGTCGTCGACGGAGCAGTACCACGCGCCGCGGACGCCGTTCGCGTCGTTCTCGACCGGCGAGTCGAGCGGGACCAGTTCCTCGAGTTCGAACACGAGCACGACACGCTCGTCGGAGAACGGGTCGATCAGCTCCGTCCAGTCGGTCTCGTCCATCGGTCCGGGGGTGCCGCGCCGCTGTTCGGTCCGGGCGGTGACACGGGCGTAGTGGGTGATCGCCGAGACGGGCGCGGTGCGGTAGAAGGCCATGTACGCGAACTCGGTGCGGGTCCGCTCGTAGGACTGCGGTGCGGGGTAGAACCCCTCGCGACAGCGCTCGAACGTGTCCGGTTGTGTCGCGACGACACAGACCCGCGCGTCACCGGGTGCGTCGTCCGCCGGCACGTCCGTCGCAAACTGGTCCAGATCCATACCACCGGTAGTGGACGCAGATATATCCGCGTTCGGTCCTTACCCGTGGTGATGGCACAGCGCGGAACAACACAGCGCGAGCGGGTCGAGACAGCGGAGACGGCCCGCGAGCACACCGCGGGGTCTCCGCCCGCACTCGCCGTCGAGAACCTCTCGAAGCGGTTCGGCGGCGACGAGGGGGTCCTCGCGGTGGACGAGGTGAGTCTGACCGTCGAACAGGGCTCGGTTGTCGGACTCCTCGGGCCGAACGGGGCCGGCAAGACGACGCTCATCAAGTGTGCGCTCGGTATCGTCGTGCCGGACGCGGGTTCGGTCAGACTGTTCGGCACCGACGTGACGGCGGGTCGGCGCGCGGCCTACGCCGACGTCGACGCGATGCTCGAAGGGGCCCGCAACGACTACTGGCGGCTCACGGTCCGGGAGAACCTGCGGTACTTTGCGACCATTCACGGTGTCGACCCGGACTCTGTGGCGGCGCGCCACGACCGTCTCCTCGACCGGTTCGACCTCGCGGAGCGAGCCGACACGCCGGTCCGGGAGCTCTCTCGCGGCATGAAACAGAAGGTGTCACTCGCGAGTGTGCTCGCCGGCGGCGCAGAGCTGGTCTTTCTCGACGAACCGACGCTGGGGCTCGACATCGAGAGCTCGCGCACCCTCCGGCGGGAACTGCGCCGACTCGCCCGCGAGGAAGGGCTCACTATCGTCGTCAGCAGCCACGACATGGCCGCCATCGAGGATATCTGTGACCGGGTCGTGATGCTGGCCGACGGGGAGATCGCCGCAGACGACACGGTGTCGGCGCTGCTGTCGGGAGCCGAGCGTGACTCTGTCCGGGTGACGAGTACCGATATCGACGAGAGCGTCCTCGGGACACTCCGGACACGGTTCGAGGTCCGGCGGGTCGACGCTGTCGACGACCGCACCACCGTCGAGGTGACCGCCGCGGGTGACCGGCTGTACGAGCTGATGGACCTGCTGCGTGCGGCGGGGGTCACCGTCGATGACATCCGGACCGTCCAGCCCGAACTGGAGGAGGTGTTCGTCGACCTGACCGGAACAGAGTCGGACGGCGTAGCCGGGGGGCGGTCACCGTGAGTGGGGACACTGACACAGCCACAGAGCGGAACCAGCGGTGGTCACGGTGAGCGGCGATACCGACACCGCCGCGACGGGTGCCAGCACGTCCGCGGCGTCGGCCGACGAACCCCGGCCGGCAACGTACTACCACCTCGCGCGGGCGGTGCTCTACCGGGAGTACCTCGTCTTCGTCCGGTACCCCGCGAACGCCGTGGGCGGTATCGTCATCGCTCTGTTCTTTTTCGGTGTGCTGTTCTACGGCGGGCGACTGCTCGCTGGGCAGGCACTGACCGATTCGCTCGAGGGTATCATCGTCGGGTACTTCCTGTGGACGCTGTCGGTCGGGGCCTACTCCGCGGTGTCGAACGACATCGGCAGCGAGGTGCAGTGGGGCACGCTCGAACGACACATCACCACCCCGTTCGGGTTCGCGCCGGTGGCACTGCTGAAAGGTGTCGCGAAGGTGGTCCGAACCTTCCTCACGAGCGCCATCGTGCTTGCGGTCATGCTCGTGCTCACCGGCACGCGACTCAGCTTTGCCCCGGTGACGGTCGTTGTCGTCGCCAGTCTGGCTATCATGTCTGTCCTCGGACTCGGGTTCGCCGCCGGCGGGGTCACGGTGCTGTACAAGCGCATCGGTAACTGGCTCAACCTGCTCCAGTTCGGGTTCGTCGTGCTCATCTCGGCCCCGGTGCTCGACGCGCCGTGGACGCGTGTCCTCCCACTCGCCCACGGGAGTGCGCTCCTCCAGCGAACGATGGTCGACGGTGTCCGACTCTGGGAGTTCGGTCTCCCCGAACTCGGCCTGCTTGTTGCCGTCGCCGTTGGCTACCTCGCCGGTGGCTACCTCGTGTTCCACTACGCTACCCGACGGGCGCGACGACTCGGCGTGCTCGGTGACTACTGAGCGGACGCTCGCCTGTTCCCAGCCGATTACCCCACGTCAAAACTCCGGTATGGGCCAACGCGGATTTGAACCGCGGACCTCCCGGTTATCAGCCGAGCGCTCAACCTAACTGAGCTATTGGCCCGAAACGGTCACGTTGTACGGTACCCGGCATGGCCTGTTAAACGTTACTTTTCCCCTCGTCGTCGTCGACATCGTCGTAGTCGACGTCGCGAACGTCGTCGACATCGATGCCCTCGACGCCCGCGGGGTCGCCGGTGTCGGTACCGGGGCTCTCCTGTTCCGTGTCCCCGGCACCGCCGAACGGGCCGCCGTCGGGGAACCCGCCGATGTAGACCTGTCCGGTGGCGAACCCGCCGGTCTTCTCGTCGACGTAGGGGACGATGACCCACCGTTTGAGTCCGGCCCGGATAGGGTAGCGGGTCAGCGGCACCACGAACAGAAAGCCGAGGAAGTCGGTGACGAGGCCGGGCGTGAGCAGGAACGCCCCCGCGACGAGCAACAGGCCGCCGTCGATCAACTCGTCGGTCGGGGGGTCACCCTGCCCGAGTTTGGTCTGTATCTTCCGGATGGTGTGACGCCCCTCGAGACGGGCGAGCAGCATCCCGACCAGTGCCGTCAGCACCACTAGCAGAACGACCAGCGGGAACCCCAGTCTGGCCCCGAGCAAGACGAGCAGGATGGCATCGAGCAGGGGGACCAGCAACAGGAGCCCGATGTACCGGAGCATACGCTGTCTACCCGGGCCGGCCCCAAACCCCTTTCGAGAGTTCGGCCCCGGTCGACCGGACAGCGCCGCAGAATCAGGCGTAGGTTCGCTCGAGATACGCGACGATGTCGTCGCTCTCGGGCATCCCGTCGACGCCGTGCTCCTCGTCGATGAGCACCGGGACACCGGTCTGACCGCTCACCGCCTCCACCTCGTCGCGCTCGCTGTGACTCCGCGGGACCATGCGCGACTCGTATTCCATGTCGAGGTCGTCGAGTTTCCGCTTTACTTTTGCACAGTACGGACAGCCCTTCAGTTCGTACAGCACGAGATTTGACATCGACATTTGCTATGTGTTTCCAACGGAAATACCGGACGGATTGGTGCGTGTTGGGCACAAGACCGGCGGGTCAACTGTGTTGCGAGACGGTTCCACCGGCACACGAACCGTCGCCGGGGACCTGACTCACTCGACAGCCGAGGACTGCTCGACAGGGACGCGGCCCGACCGGTCAGAGCCCTCGACGAGGGGGAGCGAGACGGGCGTGGCCGGGCGCTCCTCGCCGTCCACGCGGACCGTCAGCGCGTCGGATTCGCCGAGGACCTCGCCAACGTCGCGGTCGACGAGCGCGAGTGCGACAGGGTGGCCGAGCGTCGGGCTCTCGGCGGCCCGGGTCACCGTGCCGGCGCTCTCCGGGCCGTCGAACACCGCCGCACCGGTCGCTGGCACGGTGTCGGTGGTCAGACCGACGAGTCGCTTCGTCGGCCGTCCCCGGTTAGCGACCCGTGAGACGACCTCCTGCCCGACGAAACAGCCCTTCTCGTAGTCGACGGCGGCATCGAGCCCGAGATTGTTCGGAACCGAACCGTCGAGCTCCGACTCGAAAAGCGGTGTCCCGGCCTCCAGGGTGAGCGTCTTCCAGGTCCGGTAGCCAAACGGCGCGGCGTTCAGCCCTCGTGTCTCCAGCGTCTCGAACACCTCGGGAGCGGTTCCGGTGTCACAGATGACCGTGTAGCCCTCCTCGCCGGTCAGCGCGTCTGTCCGGACGACGGTGACACCGGCCTCCCCCATCGACCCCCGGACAAACTGCAGATGCTGTTCCGGCGTCGTCGTGGTGAGAACGCTCGCCAACTTCTCCGTCGCCTTCGGGCCGTGCACCCCGAAGACGGCAAACGACTCCGTCGCCTCCCGGATGTCGACGTCCTGGATGAACGTCTTCTCACTCCACTCGGTGCCGACCGGTTCACCCTTTCCCGGCGGGAGCAAGACGAGCAGACGCTCGCCGGCGTTGTAGACGTACATGTCCGTCCGGATGCGACCCTGCGGCGTGAGCAACAGCGCGTACACGCCGCGGCCGTCCGTCGTCGGCACACGGTTCGAGATGGCGTTGTCGACGTACTCGACGCGGTCCTCGCCGGTGACAACGAGCACGTCCACGCCGTGCTGTGTGACGCCGACACCGTTGCGGACCGCCTGGTGGGCCCGCTCCGGTCGACCGTAGTGTGCGACAACCGACCGCCCTCCGCGCTCTGTCATCGTCGCGCCGTGGGACTCGTGTATCTCGGTGAGCGACCTCATTGTCGGTACTGCGCGCCCGTGCGGGTTAAGCCCCGCGTCCGAGACGCAGTGCACTCGCGGGACACCTACCGCCCGGAGACGCACGTCCCGCGGTCGGTTCGGCGTGACCGTCCGTCGGTGACCCCGGCCCCGCGGAAGGGTAACAGACTGGCTGGCGGTTCCGGGGACGACGTGTCCGGCCCGGATGCCGGTCCCCGGCGAGACCGTCGCGCTGTCACTCGCCGGGCTGTCGTCGGTCTGTCGAGCGGTTTCGAAGAGAAGATCGGTGGCCGTCGACAGTCGCAGGACCGCTCGGTCCTGTCCCGATAGCCCCGGGGGCGGGGCAGTTCACGACTGTCGGTCGGCCCGTGACTGTCCGACACAGCAGGGAGGCTGTGTGTGACACCGAGGGCGATGCCCTCTGGTACAGTTCAGGTGGTAGACGGTAATAAGCGCGAGCCATCCGGGGCGAAACTGGAATCCGGGGACGCGAAGCGGACGCTCGAACGGGGTCAGCCGTGTGTCAGACGGTCGCCCCTGCCGAGAGCGCGTACGCGTTTTCGACACGCAGGTCGTCGCCGACGAGTTCGAGGGTGACCGTCGCGGCGTCTGCCGGAATCTCGACCGGACCGCCGGACCAGGTTCCGTGCCCGTCGACAGCCACGTCGAGGCTGTCACCGGCGTCGCCGGCGCGCCACCGGAGCGTCGCGCTCACCGCGTCGGTCGTGTCGTTGACTACTACCGCGCGATTCGTGCCGGTCGAGGGGTCCACGAGAAACGCCTGTACCGGTTCGAAGGCGCGTGCGAGCGCGTCGCGGGCTGGCTTTGGCTTCCCGTCGACGCCGTAGACGCCAAACTCGTTCGTGCCGGTGTCGCGCAGACAGAACGCCACCGCGCCGACACGCTCGCGCCGGAGCCGTTCGCTCACCGTCCCGACGAGTCCCGCCTGAGCGGTCCGTGCTGCCGCTGCGTCGTCGGTCTCCGAAACTGGACCGGTGAACGCGGGTGTCGCCGTCGGCTCGCCCTCAGCGTCGTGACCTGGGGCGGGTGCGCCGAACTCCGCGACCACCGCCGCGGGGTACCGCGCGAGCAGTCGGCCGATGTCGCCGGGCGCGCCGTAGTGCCAGCCGGGGTAGTAGGCTCCGGCGTCACAGCCCAGTCCCGGCCCGCCGACAGCCGGGTACGACGGCTCCGGCAGGGCGTCCGCGAGCGCCCGTGCCGGTGTCGCGTCGTAGCTCGCACGCCAGGCCCGCCACCGCAGTCGCAGACGGTCGAGCAGTCCGTCACCGAGTCCGGTCGCCACCGTGACGGGGTCGTCGTGGGCGGCGAACACCGCGACGCTGGGGTGCCGTGCCGTCTGCCTCGCGAGCGCGTCCGCGATGTTTCGCCCGCGGTCCACGTTGAACTCTCCCGGGCCAGTCAACGGGAGGTCCTGCCAGACGAGCAGTCCGGCCTCGTCACAGGCGTCGTAGACGGCTGCCGGCGGGACATGTGCGTGGGCGCGGACGAGTGTCGCGTTCACCTCGAGTGCACGCTCCACGTCCGCGACGGTGCTGTCGACGAGATTGACCCCGCGAACGGGGATCCGTTCGCCGTTGACCCGCAGTGAACCGTTCTCGACAGTGACATTGCGGATGCCGACAGTCGCGGTTCGCTCCTGATTGCCGAGTGTGACCCGGAGTACCTGCCGGTTCTGGTCACCGAACCCGCGGGGCCACCAGGGTGCGGGGTCACGGAGCGGGAGCGTGTGTTCGACTGTGGTTCGGCCGGCGCTGTCCACGTCGAGATGGGTCCGTTCCATCGTTCCGCCGCCCCGCGAGCGTCCCGCAGGCCTGACCGAGTACGTGAGCGCCTCCGAGCAGGGACCGCCGGTGAGAACCGACGTCCTGACGCACAACTCCGGGCCGGGTTCGGACTGGACCGTGACCGACTCGAGGTACGGGAGCGGTCCAGTGTCGAGCGACGCGTCCCACCAGACACCGGGTACCGTCTGTCCGTCGGGGACACTGTCGGTATCGTGGACACCCCCGAACCGGTCGTCGGGTACGTGGCAGGTCACGGTGATCTCGGTCTCCCGACCGGGTTCGAACGGGACCCGCAGCGGTCTGAAGTAGATATCGTGTGTCACCGGGCCGTCCCCGTCGAGTCGACCCGGCAGTTCCACCGTCGCCCGTGCGTACACACCTCGCAGGGTGAGTACCGCGATGTCGTCGCCCGGGTCCCGCGGGTCGGGGAGTGTCGTCCGGTATTCGACAGTCTCGCTTCCGGCAAACGATGGAGGAACACCCGGGAGCGACAGCTCTGTCTCTTGGCTGTCACCCGCAGTCGCTCGCCACTCCTGCATACAGTGGCCGCTGGTCGCTGCCGTCATAGCTGTTACGAACAGATTGTTATCCTTGCACAACACTTTTATCACCACACACAGTACAGTCGACAGATGAGCAGCAATCGAGCGGCAATGGGCGGCCTCGGACTCATCATCATCCTCCTGACCGTCGCCGTGTTTATTTTCTCTATTATCTTCGCCGTCACCTACATCTGAGACAGGAGGGCTGAAACGTGCGCGGCGCCTGTACCCGGACGCGTGGCTCTCATCCGGCCCGACCGAGTGCACACCGCGCGGGATGACCGGCCAACCTCCGGCCACGCGACACGCGAGTTGAACTCGACCAACAGCCCTGGGTGAGAGCCCTGTTCGGGCAGAAACTGGGTGTCCTCACGGCTACATAGACGTGATGCCGGTGTGTTGTACCGGACGGTGATACGTCGACCCGGACTGTGTAGCCCGACAGGCCGACCTCGGGGTCGTCGTGTGGCGTGAGACCCCGTGACGTAGCGGGGATTCTTCGATGGGATTAAGTAGTCGCTGCCCCTCTGATTGTAATGCGAAGAACGCGGGGCGACGGCACGCACCGAACCTGCCTGACCCCCGACTGGATCACATCGAATGTGAACTCGAAGGGTTTATACCCTGCAATCACATACGATGTAATCCGAAGGAATGAGGATTCCACCCCTGCGGTCCGCCGTACAGATGGGATCTGATG
>CAYZGA010000053.1:0-15603 GCA_964477945.1 uncultured Halobacteriales archaeon | reverse complement strand
ACTTCTGGACGAGTTCGGAGCCGGCCATCTTGATGAAGGTGGCGTCGGTTTCGGTCGCAACGGCCTTCGCAAGCATCGTCTTGCCGGTTCCCGGCGGGCCGTGCAGAAGCACCCCGGAGGGCGGGTCGATACCGACCGCGTCGAACTGGTCGGTCTGGACGAGCGGTTCCTCGATGGCCTCGCGGACCTCGCGGATCTGTTCCTCGAGACCGCCGATGTCGTCGTAGACGGTCCCAGGGCGCTGTTCGACCTGCATCGCCTGTGCGCGGGCGTCCGTCTCGGCCTCCAGCACCTGCTTGACCGAAAAGGAATCGTTGACTGCCACCCGGTCCCCCGCGTCGAGTTGCTCCCGGAGCGTGGGTGACACCTCGGTCAGCACCTCCTGGTTGTTGCCGTGCTGTTTGATGACGACGCCGTCGTCGAGCAGTTCCTCGGCGGTGGCAACGTACAGTGAGGATGTCTTCAGCGTCTCGTTTTCGCGTTTCAGGCGGTCGACCCGCCCCGTGAGCTCCTCCTTTCGTCGCTCGGCGGTGTTCAGTTGTTGTTTGAGCTGTGCGTTCACGCGCAACACGTCGCTGTAGTGGTTCCGAAGCGCCGCGAGCTGTTCCGACGGTGTCATATCGGGGTCGAGGTCCAGCCGTGGACGCTCCGGAAGTGATGGACTCCGGGACATCTAACTGATTCGTGCTAAGGAACGGCCGATTATAGACCCTTCGACGCGAGTCCCGCACCGTCGGTCACCGGGGTCCGCCAGTTGGTCTCGTTTCGCTCTGCATCTGCCACCCTGTCTGTGGCTCTTCTGTCCCGCCGGTCGGGTGGCTCCTCACAAAACCATCGTGCGGGTCGCCGGTGTTTGCAGACAAAAAGGCTTATTCGGGGGCCTATCAGAACACACTCCATGGGACGGCTCGATATCGAGAAGGTCCCCTACGAGGACTACACCAACCGGCAACTGGCAGTCATCCCCGTTGCGGTGCTCGGAGTCGCGCTCGTTGTTATCCTGGGTGCGTTCCTGCTCACGGGGTCGCCAGTCTCGCTCGGGCTGGATTTCACCGGCGGGACCGAACTCAGGTTCACCGGTACATCGGAGAGCGACATCAGATCCGCGTTCGACGAGGCCGGTATCGATGTCGCGAGCGTCCGGTCGGTCGGGGCGGACGACTCGTTCATACTGACCACACAGGCGACCGACACCCAGGCAATCGAATCGGCCGCAGAAAGCGCCGGTGCCGAGGTGGACTCCATCGACTCCCGGTCGGCAGCCTTTGGCTCGGACACACAGCAACAGGCGCTTTTCGGTGTTATCCTCGCCTTCGCCGGGATGAGCGTGCTCGTGGGTCTCATCTTCCGGACGCTGGTTCCGAGTGTCGCGGTGGTTGCATCGGCGTTCTCGGATCTGGTCATCCCCGTCGCGCTGATGAACCTGCTCGATATCGAACTCTCGCTCGGGGCTGTGGCTGCACTCCTCATGATAATCGGGTACAGCGTCGACTCCGATATCCTGCTGAACAACCACGTTCTCCGGCGTCACGGGAGCTTCTACGAGAGTGCATACCGGGCGATGCGAACCGGCGTCTCGATGACGCTGACCTCCATCGCGGCGATGCTGACGATGTTCGTGGTGTCGTGGTACCTCGGGATTCCGTTGTTCGACGACATCGCGCTCATCCTCGTGTTCGGTCTCACAGCCGACCTGATGAACACATACCTGATGAATATGAGTCTGCTCCGCTGGTACAAGTTCGAGGGGGTCGCACAGTGATCGATATCCGTGACAACCTGCGGGTGCTGTTTCTGGTCGCGCTGTGTTTCCTCGCGGCGCTGGCGCTTTTCGGCCCGCTCGGTGCCTCGGGCGGGGAGACGTTCGGTGGCGACCCGCCGACGCCCGACCCGGAGGCGACCGCCACCACCGACGACGCGGGCGAGTACGGCATCGAACTCCCGACCGGTGAGTTCGACGTGCTCGTCGACGCGGTCGGTTACGAGCGCTTCGAGGCAAACCTCGAGGTGACCGCCGGCAACACGACGACGCTCGACATCGACCTCTCCGGGCGCGAGACGGGAACGGTCTCCGGGGTGGTGAGCGGGCCCGACGGACCGGTGAGCAACGCCGCCGTCCAGTTCCGGAGCAACGAGTCCGGCGAACTCGAACGGACGGTCACCACAGGTGCCGACGGGAGCTACGAGGTGACCCTGGCGACCGGCGATTACGAGGTACGGGTCGACGAGGTCGGATTCGGGGTCTTCACAGAGAGGGTGTCCGTCGGTGACGGCGGTGAGACGCTCGATATCCCGCTCGCGGGGGTAGACACAGGCACAGTCGAGGGGGTCGTCACCGACGGCGAGAGCCCGCTCGCTGGGATCGAGGTTGCGGCGGTCAACAACCAGACAGGGTCCGTCCTGGCCAGTGCCACCACCGGACAGAATGGGACGTACACGCTGACCCTCGAAACGGGCCGGGCCACGCTGGTCGTCGACAACCTCAGCTTCGAGACGAGCAGAGTCCAGCCGACAGTCTCCGCCGGGGAAACCACCACCACCAACCTCACGCTCGCGCCGGTGGAGACGACCACCGTCGAGGGGACCGTCACCAGCGACGGTGACCCGCGCTCGGATATCGGGGTGCAGTTCCGTGACGCCGCCACGGAGGAACAACTGGCGGTAGCGACCACCGGTGCGGACGGCACGTACGCGGTCGAACTCCCCCTCGGTGAGTACGAGGTTGTCGTCGACGACCTCCTGTTCGAGAGGGTCAGTCGGGAGCTCTCGCTGAACGGGTCCAGGCAGGTCGATATCCAGCTCGACCGGCTCGAAACCGGCACCGTCGAGGGGGTCGTCACCGACGGGAACGGTGGGGTCTCCGGTATCGACGTCCAGTTCATCGACCCCGAGGCGGGACTCGGTGCCAGCACTGACGTCGATACGTTCCCGGATCCGACGAACCTCCAGTACGGGCTGGAGCTGTCCGGTGGGGCGCGCATCCGCGGGCAACTCGTCGGGCTGACCGCCGAGGGTGTCGGCCTGAACGCACAGGACAGTTTCCAGACCGAATCCGACCTGGCCGCGGAACTCGGACTCGACCCGATAGACGTTCGCACCCGTCCGGACCTCGACACGGTCGAACTCTACACGGACAACGTGACCACCAGCGAGTTCAGGAGCGCTCTCGACGCCGCCGGTCTGGACGCGGCAAACGCCGACATCAGAGAGGGCGTTACCGGGCCGACACGCCAGGAGGCTGTCACGACAATCACCGACCGGGTCGACCAGACCGGCTTCTCCGGGGCGGACGTGTTCACGAGCAGTGCTGTCACCGGCGAGAACTTCATCGTCGCCGAGGTGCCCGGGGTCACCCGCTCGGAACTGCGACAGATAATCGGCGAGACCGGCCGGGTGCAGATAATCGCCGGGTTTCCGGAGCGAACCGAGAACGGAACGCTCGTCTACAACCAGACGGAGCTGCTGACCCAGGACAACATAAACGACATCGAGACGGCACAGCCGGCCAACGCGCAGAACCCGAACCCGAACGTCCCCATCAGCCTGACCACCGAGGCCGGTGAGCGGTTCGCGAACGTGCTTCAAGAGGCCGGGTTCACGGGCGAAGGTGTCGGGAACTGCTTCTTTGACGCCGAGGTGTTCGATGCACCGGCACGGCAACACCGGAACCAGTACTGTCTGTTCACCGTTGTCGACGGCGAGTACGTCTACGGGTCGAGTC
Organism: uncultured Halobacteriales archaeon; assembly: GCA_964477945.1. GTDB lineage: Archaea > Halobacteriota > Halobacteria > Halobacteriales > Haloarculaceae > Halovenus. Next base: position 11,882 of record CAYZGA010000053.1, on the reverse strand, counting down.
TGGCACCGGGTCTCGCCAGCACCATCGAGTCCGGAACCTTTCCCGACAACCCGCAGTTCATCATGCAGACCGGCTCCTTCGAGGAGGCCCAGCAACTCGAGGTGAATCTCCGGTCCGGCGAACTTCCCACCGAGGTGGAGATCGTCACCGAGTCGTTTATCTCGCCCAGCCTCGCCCAGTTGTTCAAGCCACTCGCACTGCTGACGGCGCTGATTGCCTGGCTCGCCGTCTCCGCGGTGGTCTACTTCTGGTACCGTGACGTCCGGGTCGCTGTTCCGATGCTGGTGACCGCGGCCAGCGAGGTGTTCCTCCTGCTCGGCTTCGTCTCTATCGTCGGGCTCGCGCTCGACCTCTCCCACATCGCCGGTCTCATCGCCGTTATCGGGACCGGGCTCGACGACCTAATTATCATGGCAGACGAAATACTGCAACGAAAGGAGAAAGTCGAGACCGGACGGGTGTTCCAGAGCCGGTTCCGGAAGGCGTTCTGGGTCATCGGGATGGCTGCCGCGACGACCATCATCGCGATGAGTCCGCTCGCGGTGCTGAGTCTCGGCGACCTGCAGGGCTTTGCTATCGTCACTATCGTCGGGGTGCTCATCGGCGTGGGCGTCACCCGTCCGGCGTACGGTGACGTGTTGCGCAAGTTGATGCTCGACGACGTAAAGCGGGCCTGAACTGTCTACCCACTCGACAGGCATCTGCCGCCACCGCGAAACCCGTTATCCCGCTCTCGATGTGTTCCCGGTGACGGACCCGTCTTAGTTTGCCCGGGTATGAACAATGATAAATACCCGCACGATATAAATACGGAGGAACCATGGGAACCGACGACAGTGGTGTGGTTGCGACGTGGTCTTCGTGCGTCCGGGGACTGTCGGCCCCGAACTGGGGGATACGGTCAGCAAAGCACCTGCGGATACCGTCGACAGACGCCGGGGTGACCTGTTCTCACGGGCACCCCCGGTCTGTGGTCCCGGTCGCACCGCCTGTCCGGAGGAACCGCGGTACTCCGGTCGGGACGAGAACGGGGGCGTCCGGGGGTGAGTCCCGGTGACCGAGACGATTCTGGTCACCGGTGCCTGCGGATTCACGGGTAGCAACATGGTCGAGTACCTCGCCGACGAGTACCCGGCCGCGACAGTCGTCGCGACGGACCTGCCCGGCAGTGACCGTCAGGAGTACTACACCGAGGCAATCGACAGTGACGACCCACAACCGGTGTACTACCGGGAGATACTCGAGGAGTACGACGTCGAGTTCATTCCGGGTGATCTCACCGACCCCGCCGACGTCGAGACAATCGTCGACGCACACGAGTACGATACCGTCTACAACATCGCGTCACTGTACGACTACTTTGCGCCTCGCGAGGCGCTGTACGCGGTCAACGTCGACGGGACACGCAACCTGGTGTCGGAACTCGCAACCCAGGAGACGACCCCCCGAGTCGTCCACTGGAGTACGCTCGGCGTTCTCGGCGACGCCGGGTTCGACCAACCAAAGTCCGAGGCGGACAGCTATCACCCTGAGAACAGATACTGTGAGAGTAAAGTTGTTCAAGAACAGGTCGTGAAGACCTACCGGGACCGCATCGACGTGACGGTCATCCGTCCGGCCCCCATCTACGGGCCCCGTCATCAGTACGGTATCTACAACGTGCTGTCGGTTATCGAACGGGCCGGGTTCGCCCCGGTGTTTCGCAACTACCCCCGCAAGTACCAGCGCCGATTCCCCTGTGTCCACGTCGAGGATGTGGTCAACGCCGCCGACTACCTCGCCTCTCACGAGGGGGCCATCGGCGAGACGTACAACGTGGCGAGTGACCCGATAAAAGCAGACGAGATGACGGCGTTTCTCGGGCGGGAACTGGGGCGGCGACCCGTCTCTATCCCCATGCCGGAACCGCTGTACCGACTCACCGCCCGTGTCACCTACTCGCTCGCGCTCTGGAGCGAGAAGCGTGCCCGCGAGCGCGACGAGCGACCGATGGTCGAGGCACCGACCATCCGCTACGTGACGGGCAACATGTGGTTCTCCAACGAGAAACTGAAAGCAACCGGCTACGAGTTCCGGTACGAGGACGCCCGCGACGGCCTCGGTGATTACATCGCCTGGTGTCGGGACAACGGCTACCTCGAACCGCCGGCCGAGCAGAGCTCCCGGACCGAGGATTTCAAACAGTCCGTCCAGCGAAAGCTCCCGACGAACTGACCCGCCTCTCGCGACCACCTTCCAAGATGAACTGCTGATACTGTCGGACGTGAGCCCCCGAAGGGTTTCGCCCCAGGGTGGCGAGCATCGCTCCCACGGTACGTTCGACAGTATGACTGGTGGTCCCGGGTGGCAAGACGCCGAACGTGTAGCGCGCACACTGTCCGCGTGCGAACCGAGGGCTGTCGCTGGGGGGGTAGACTCGAAAAAAATCCGCAGGGTGACCAACCGACCGTTCAGTTCTCAGACCGCGCTCGGCCCGCGCTCGCCGGTGCGGATCTGGAGTGCATCCTCGACAGGCATGATGAACACCTTGCCGTCGCCGGGTTCACCGGTGCCCGCGGCCTCGGCGATGGCGTCGACGACATCCTCTGCGGGAACGTCGGCGACCACACACTCGACTTTGACCTTCTGGTGGAGGTCGACGACGTACTCCTCACCGCGCCACTGCCCGGTCTTTGCGGGCTGTGACCCTCGGCCCGAGACGTTCGTGACCGTCAGCGACGGCGCGCCGCTCTCAGCGAGCGCCTCCTTCACCTCACCCAGTTTGTCCGGGCGGATGATGGCGGTGACCATCTCGATACCGCTGCCGCCGTCGGTGCGCAGGTCGTAGCTCTTGACGCCGCCGTCCGTGGCGACGCTCGGGTCACCGAACTCGGGGTAGGTTTCGACACCGTGTTCGGAGATGTCGAGCCCCTCGCGCTCGTGGTCCTCGGCGACACGAGCCTCACCGGCCATTTTGAGCACGAACCAGATGAAACCGGTTGCGGTAACCGTCCAGGCCGTGATGACCGAGACACCGACCAGCTGTGCGACGAACCCGTTGATCATGAAGTCGATTTCGATGCCGCCCCTCCAGCCTGCCACCGCGACGAACGGGTACAGGAGCGTGCCGAGCACACCCGCGCTTCCGTGAACGGCGAACACCGCACAGACATCGTCGATCTTGAGGTGCTTCTCGACGGCCTTGAATACGAGCGGGAGCTGTATGCCGGCGGCCGTACCGACGATGAGCGCTCCCCACCAGGTTGTCGTGTTCGGAATCGCGGTGATACCAACCAGCCCCGCGAGCAGACCGTTCGCCACGTACAGCGTGTCGACCTTGCTACTCATCACGAGCGATGTTGCGGCGGCACCGACTGCGCCCATCGCCATCGCAATCGTGGTGGTCATCGCGACACGACCGAGGGTGTCACCGAGGAATGTCGCCCCGTCGACCACCGACGCCGTGCCGACGTTGAACCCGTACCAGCCAAACGCCAGCATCAGCGTCCCGAGCACGGCGAAGGTCATCGAGTGACCCGGGATGATGTTCACACTGCCGTCCTCACTGTACTTGTCCATTCGCGGGCCGAGCACGTACGCCGCGGTCAGCCCGGCGATACCACCCAGTCCGTGGACGATCATCCCGCCGGCGAAGTCCGCGAACCCGGTCTCGTCGACCACCGGAAGTATATCGGTGATAATCGCGACGAGCCCCGTCTTGCTGGAGTCGACGGCCCAGGTGAACCCGATGACGACCGGGTAGATGACCGCCGCCAGCAGGATGGTGTAGGTCACGTACGCGCGGAGTTTTGCGCGTCCGGCCACCGCCCCCGAGACGATCGTCGCTGCCGTCATCGCGAAGACGGCCCCGTACAGCCAGCCGATGTACTGGCTCGCGCCACCACCGTTGTCGAGGAACGGCGCACCGCCGCTGAAACTGCCGCCGCCCGCGACGCTCGCGATTCCAACTCCGACCACGAAAAAGACCACGACCCCGACACTCCAGGTCAACAGGTTCTTTGTCAGTTGGTTCGCGACGTTCTTCGACCGCACCTGCCCCGACTCCAGCATCGCGAACCCAGCGTGCATGAAGAAGATGAGGAAGGATACGGTCAGTATCCACGAGTTGTTGACTGCGTCTTCGAACACTCCGACCGGAACGTTGAGTACTACTGCCGTTTCCATGTTTGTTTTGTCTCTGTTTTACCGCTTTCTGGTTTGGAATCGCCAACCTATTCGCCCATTTGGACTACGGTTGTCGTTGCGATTCACAGCAGTGGCTGCGGTACTCTCGCATATAAACATTCGGCTTAAACTGTGATGCATTCATTAGTGCAGAGGTATACATGCATACTCTTCCAGTGTATATGTGTTGTATAAGGGCGTTGGTGTCTTGTGGTTCTGCGGTAACCTGGTCGAACAGGCTTGGCGACCCGGCCGAACGGGTCCGGCAACGACAGGTCGGACAGTCGTCCATCGCTGGTATTCGGAGCACGGCAAAACTGGACAATCGTTTAGTCTCGTTCTGGTTTGACGGCTTGGAGCCTCTCGGTCGTGTGAACCCGTGTCGGGTCGGCCTCGTTCTGTGGTGACCGGCAGTGTTATTCACCTGCTGGTCGTTCGGGCGGTATGGACCAGTTGCAGTACGACCGCGAGGGCGAGCGAGCGGTGCTCACCCTCGACAACCCCGACAGCAAGAACGCGCTGAGCATCGAGATGGCAGACGACATCCACGAGGCGATGGCGGCCGTTCCGGACAGTGACGCCCGCTGTGTCGTGGTTCAGGGTGCGGGTGACGCGTTCTGTGCCGGCGGCGATATCGAGTCGATGCTCCAAGCGGCCTCGATGGACGGCGACCTCGGGACGCTCGTCGAGGAGGTCGGCGGCCCGGTCAACCGGACCGTACAGGCGGTCTACCAGTGTCCGATTCCGACAGTCGCGAAGGTCGACGGGCCCGCCTACGGGGCCGGCGCGTCGCTGGCAATCGCCTGTGACCTCGTGCTCGCGAGCGAGCGCGCAACGTTCAGTTTCGGGTTCCAGCGCATCGGACTCTCGGTCGACTCGGGAACCTCGTATCTGCTCCCCCGGCAGGTCGGCGAGAACACCGCCAAGCAACTGGTGCTCACGGACACGGTGCTCGACGCCGAGGACGCCGCGGAGTTGGGTCTCGTCTACGAGGTGTACCCCACCGAAGAGTTCGACGAGCGCGCCGAGGCGGTGGTCGAACCTGTCGCGACTGGACCGACGGTAGCGCTCTCGAACTCGCTCTCGCTCGTCGAAAGCGGTCTGGACCGGAGTATCGACGAGGCCATCGACCACGAGATCGAGTCGCTGAAGGAGATCTTCGAGACGCAGGACTTTGCCGAGGGTGTCAGTGCCTTTGCCGCCGACCGCGAACCCGAGTTCCGCGGCGAGTAACGACTCACCGCTCGGGGTCGCGGGTCTCGTCCGGACGCTCCGACTCCAGTGTCTCGGCTTTCTGCTCGATACTGGCGAGTTCACGCTCGGCCGCGCCCGTTCCCATCCCGTGTGCCTCCAGCACCGATGCGTCGAGTCGCGACGGAACGAACCCGTCGTCCTCGCTCTCCCCGTTTGCGCTGTCCTCCTCCTCGGTCCGGAGACCCAGTCGCTCCAGGAGTGTGCGGAACATATCCGGCAGTACGTGTGTCTGATATATAACTGTTCGTCCGCTCACATCCGTATCACCGGCCCGTTCTGCTCGCCGTGGATTGGGACCTTCGGTCCGGAGTTGTTCCAGTTTCACCGCGCACACGGCGAACGGTCTTGTCACGGGCGAACAAACGGGAGACAGGATGCGGTCACCACTCGAGATCAGCGAGACGGAGCAGTACTGGTTGCGCAGTCGTGACGTCAGCGACGCGCCGGCCGTTGCCGGCGACGGGTACTACGCCGAGCACGGCGTGCGACGACCGGCCGAGACCACCGCCGATGCCCTCCCGCCGGCCGACAGCGAGGCCGTCCGGGAGATAGACCGCGAGGCACTCGACGACGAGAAACTCGTCGGCAAGTGGCAGGTCACCGTCGCCCCGGGTCGACTGGACGAACTGTGGCCACGACTCGTCGCCGACGCGGAGGCGGGTGTCATCTGGGCGGTGAAGGCCATGACGGATTTCGGCTACGACAACCTGCCGATGTACGACGAGTACATCCTGACGGTGTACACGCCGAACTACTTCGAGACCGACGACGTCTGGCGCGTTCGCGAACACCTCCGGACCGAACACGGCGTGACCCACGACCTGTACTACAAGCCGGATATCTACACCGCGAAGGATATCGTCGCCGATACCGTTGAGGAGTTCGGTCTCACTGCTCCCGCGAGGTACGTCGGGTAACCGGCGGTGACTGCCTGGTCGCGTCGCTCGAAACTGCGCACCGTCGGCCGCTCGAAGGCGACCCGTATCGTCCCCTGGTCGGTTTCGAGTTCCTGTCCGCCGGACTCCACCCTGTAGAACGCATCGCAGACCCAGACGTACGGGGCCTCCGGTGTCGGTGCGCCGTCGTACGACGGCGGAGTCTCGTCCGGTTCGTACAGTGCGTCGTGCCGGTGCCGCCGGCTAGCCCACAGATGAGCAACGCGCTGTATCTGGGTCCTCAGAGGAACGACTCGTTGCACGGGACCGTGACTGTCGACTCAGTTCGGAGACCGACAGCACGAACACGGGACCGGGGGGCCGGAGTCTCTCAGACTACCGGAATAGCCGCGACATCGGCGGGACAGCACGGCGACTGACAGTCGACACCGACGAGGGAGGCGTTCGGGTCGCAAAACGGCTACGTGACCCGGTGGCCTCTCGTGTGTCGTCGTGCCGTGCGAGGACGATACCCGCCCGGGACAGAGCAGTCCGAGCGTGAGCGCCTGCCGCGAGATGAGCAATCCTGCGCCGACCGACAGAGTGGCGACCAGGTGGAGTCCCGCTGTCGGATTCATACGTCGACTACGCGTCGCAGGCTACGGAGACGCTGGATTCCGGCAGGTGTCCCCAAGTCCTGAACAGCCGAACCCGGAAGCGGTTCGTAGCATCACCCGCGGACGGCACGCGTTCGACGGTTCGCTCGAAGCGCTCCCGGTTGTCCCGAGGTGTGGCGAGTGCTACTCGCGTCAGCCAGCGACGCCAAGCCCGACCCCGAGCGCAATCAGCGTGGCTCCTGTGACCCGTCGGTACAGATAACCTTCGTGCAGACCGATACTGCTAACCACGACAACGAGAACGATGTTCGCCTGGAACAGCACGGACGCCTGTGTCGCACTCGGGGCTGCGCCAAAGGTAAACAGCGTCGCGGTGAGACCACCAAACTGGAGCAGTCCGAGCGCCCCCTTGTCGGCCCGGTACAGCGACAGCAACCGCTGACGCTGGTTCGACCACTGGTCCGCTTCGACTCGCCAGAGTCGGCCCGCACTCCCGGCCCCGACGAACAGGACAATCACCGCCGAGACGTAGAGCGGACTGACGCTTGCGGTGGCAATACCGTCGAGCGTGGAGGTCACCCCAAAGACGAGGTTCACCGACAGCGCCAGGGCAACCGCAGTCGTGTCCGATGCGTGGCGGATACTCGACAGCGTGTTTTGTTCTGAGTTCACGACCGCAGCCCCGCAGGCGCTCAGAACGGCGCCGGCAATCACGAGCGGCGTGATGGTGGTGTCCCGGAGTAGCGGTTCGACCAGTGACGTCACAACCGGCGATATCGACGTCAATGGGACAACTACCGACGCATCCTCACGTGCGAGTGCCGCAAAGATCATGAACGCGCCGAGAACATTCAACAGACCGGTGAGCAGCATCGCCGTGGTTCCTCGCGGTGTTCCGGAGAACCCACTGGAGAGGGCGGTCCACGTGATGACCGGGAGAAACAGTCCCAAGGCGATGCTGTCTCGGACAAACAGCACCTCCGACTCCGAGGCGTCGTCGAGTAACCGTTTCTGGTACGGACTCATCACTGCCCGCGTTGCGACGGCAACCGCGCCGGTCAGTATCCAGAACGGAATCGAGATCATCGGTCAAGTCGACGCCTGTCGGGGGTCGGTACACGAGATAGGCCGGCCGGCCGTACGTACCACATAAATCGCCTCAGGATTAAGTGGTTCGAGAGACATCGTCTCTCGTGATGACGAGAATCCTTAGCGGGCGTCACAGCTCCTGCAACCGTTCTACGACCCGGGAGATGTGGCGCGCGCCGGCCCGCGTGTCCGAGCGGCGAGACCCGCGGGAGCGGCTCGGAACCCGCACTCGACAGAGAGCATACCGCTCCGGTGGACACTCGCACGGAATCAGCCTCGTTGGGGGGGGGAACTCGGAGAGCACCCACCCCGTCCTCCGTCTTCGAGCATCTCCCAGACTAAGATGAAGGTTAAAGACGGGCGGTAGACTACACAACCCACGGTGACGCCACAGCATACACCTTCTCAGTCCACACCAGCATCGCTGGAGGAGCTCCCACCGACGGACGCAGGACAACGTTCGGGGGCGACAACCCGGCAAGCGGTGGACGGGACGGCGGTAGCGGGACTCGATGCCGGGTGGACCCCGTACTTTCGGTACGGGACTGTCTACGGTGACCAGCGGGCAGCGATCGAATCACTCCTCGACGCGCTCGGAGCGGGCGGCTACTACCTGAAGGAGGGTGCCTGTGGGACCGGCAAGACACTGGCCGCGGTGACGGCGAGTGTTCACGCCATGCGTGACCCGGCGCAACTGGCCGACCGGGCACCGGCGGGTGAGACGTTCCCGACATACAACCGGACCGTGGTCGTGACGCCGGTGAAACAGCAGTTACGACAGTTTATCGGTGAACTGCGGGGAATCAACGCAGCACTGCCCGCCGAGGTCGAGCCGATACGGACCGTCGTGATGCGGGGGCAGGCCGATATGCGGGCGATTACCAACGCCGACCTACCGGGCACGGACGACCGCGAGGCCATCGACGAACTCCGTACAACCACCGCAGAACTCGTCCGGTTCGGCAGTGAGATTCCGCTGGAGTGGCCGGACACGCTAGACCCGCCGGCACACTCGAAGGTGGGGTACGACTGGTCGAACCCCGACAGCGACGCCACGCAGGCACGCGAGACCCACCGCTACGACCCGTACAGGGCCCGCGCGGTCAGAACCGCCGTCGCGCAACTGACCCCACCCGAGGGTGGGGAGTACGACCGATTGCAGGTCGGTGGTGTCGAGACGCCGTACCCGGACCACCTCCCTCACACCTCGGAGGTTGCCGACACGGACCGACTGCGGGAGTCCGCGTACAACCAACTGCCGGTGAATCTGCAGGGCCGGTTCGACCCGTTCTACGCAGCCACGTTCGCAGGGTCGCAGGGTCCTGGCTTCGAGTTTGCCGACGCACCAGACCACGTTGTCGACCGGGAGGTGCTGTTCGGCGCGGCCGTCGCCAGCGGGCGCTGTCCGCACGAACTGATGGGACTTCTCGCAGAACAGGCCGAGGTCATTCTCGGCAACTACAACCACCTTCTCGACCCGGAGACCCGCCGTCTGACCGACGGGAAACTGGGACTGCTCGACGAACAGACGGTTGTCGTGGTCGACGAGGCACACCAGATAGAGGCACAGAGCCGTGACGGGCTCTCAACGTCACTCGACGTCTACACGCTTGACAGGGCTCTCAACGACGTCAGATTCGCACGCCACTACGCGACCGGGACGATTAGCGAGAGCCCGACACCTGGGTTGTCTCACACGGACGCGCGGGCGGCCAAGGAGATAGCCAGGCAGCAACTCGGAGTAGCGACCGGCGGACTCGAACTCGAGGACCTCATCGCACTGGAGGAGGCGCTGACTGTCGCCCGACAGGAGTTATTCGACGCGTGCGAGGATATCGAGGGTATCAAGTTCGGCAGACGTACCGGCAGGGTCGACCCGGAGTCAAGAGAGACACAGACACAACCGATGGCGGAACCGAAGCACCCCGAGTGGGGCGACCGGTTGACGAGAGCGGTCGATGCCCACGACGGGCTCTCGCCGGCCGTTCTGCGGCGGGCAGAGTCGGACATGCGGGCAGTCGAGGCCGTCTACGAGGAACTGGCAAACCGTGACATTCACGACCGGACACCACAGGGCCGTGAGGTTGGCGCGTTTCTCCGGCAGTGGGTCGAGACCGACCGGGCGGTCTACCACCCCGAGGCCCGCGTGCAGCCATCGGCAAAGGACTCTATCCCGGACCGCTACCCGGACTGGGTGCGACAGTGGACGCCGGAGCTTCGACTGTTCAACTGCATCCCGCGACACGAACTGCGGCGTGTCTTTTCGGAACTCGGCGGTGGCGTGCTGATGAGTGCCACCCTCCAACCGGTGGAGCCGTTTCGGGAGGCCACCGGTATCGACGCGGTACCGGGGCCCGATGTGCTCGATCAGGAGGAGGCAGAGAGCAGTATGACGACACTCCGGGCAAACGGCATCACCGACGAGATGGTCGCCGGACACGAGACCCGGTCGACAACGTTCGACCGCTTTCCGCTCCGATTCCCTCCGGAGAACCGGCTGTCGCTGGTGGCCGACCTGCCGAAGTTCACCAGCGCGAACCGCGGCAGTGACGACGTGTACGACCCCGACCTGATGACCGACACCCGCCGGAGATACGCGGCGCTCATCGGACAGGTCGCACAGACCGAGGGCAACATCCTCGTTGCGATGCCGAGTTACAGCGAGGCGGCCTGGGCACACGAGTATCTCGAGGGGGTGTCGACAGGGAAACGCTGCCTGCTCGACGAGACCAGTTCGGCCGACGAAACCGACACACTGCTGGACGCGTTCTTTGCCGACGGGGACGCGGTGCTCTGTACGAGCCTCCGTGGTAGCATCACCGAAGGGGTCGATTTCGACGGCGAGACACTCCACACCTGTCTCAGTGTCGGCGTTCCGCGGGTGCCCCCGAGCGCGGAGATGACGGCCGTGGAGGTGGCGTACAAGAAAACAATCGAGACGACCAGTGGTCGGGAGGCGGCCCACCTGATTCCATCGACGCGCAAGGTCCGGCAGTCGGTCGGGCGGGTCATCCGCGGCGCAGATGAGGCGGGTGTTCGCATCCTCGCAGACGAGCGGTACGGCAGCCACGAGCAGAACCTCCGCCGGTTTCTCTCCCCACAGCAACAGCGCGAGTTCACGCTCGTCGAACCGGACGATATCGGCGCGGCTATCGAGCGGTTCTGGGCCGAACAGGCATAGTCGCTCGCCACCTCCACTGATACCGGACCTCTTGTCACGCGGTTGACGCTTGTGCGTGCCGGACGGTCTATCTCCCGCTCCAGAACACTGTTGTCTGTGTCGAGGTCTCGCTGACAACGCGTGACGCCACTCACGAACGACCCCGGCGGAACGTCAGAGACTGCGACCACGTGGGTGTGAGGGTCGGATGTCCGTGTCACTGAACACCCCACCAGATCAGTACGAGTCGAGTACCCGAGTCGTGATCGGTACACAGAGTGAACGAGTAGTGAGACGCTACGACGAGTCTGTCTCGTCGGTACTCCCTCGTCGCCTCAACAGGTAGCCCGCACCGCCCAGGCCAGCCAGCACCACCCCGGGGCCGAACCCGGGACCGAACCCGTCGCCGCCACCGTCGGTTCCGTTGTCGCCATCGGTCCCTCCATCGTCACCGTCACCGTCGGTCCCTCCATCGTCGTCGCCATCGGTCCCTCCGTCGTCACCGCCGCCGCCGTTCGTCGACAGGGTGAGACTGCCGGTTGCCGCGTCGGTACCACCCGACATCGTCACGTTGTACGTGCCTGGTTCCAGGTCGTTGGTGGCGAAATCGAAGGTGACCGTCACCGTCTGGTCGGTCCCGAGGGAGACGTTCTTCGACAGGGTCTCCCCGCCGACGGTCAGTGTGACCGGCACGTCACCGCTGGCGCCGCCCGTGTGGCTCAT
>CAYZGA010000052.1:0-15909 GCA_964477945.1 uncultured Halobacteriales archaeon | reverse complement strand
CGCACACCCGTACTTCCACGCCGCCAAGCGCCGGAACTGCTTCCACCCGGAGACGACGGTACGGTACGACGACGACGGGAGACGGGCAGTCCCCATCGAGCAGTTCGTCGAGGAGCGACTGGACGACCCCCGGGTGGACGAGTCCGGTGTGCAGGTTCAGGAACTGGCCGGCGAGACCCACGTGCCGTCGCTCGGGGCCGACGGGACACCGACACTCGCCCCGGTACAGGCGGTCTCGAAACATCCGGCACCGGACCACCTCGTCCGGGTCGAAACCCGCGAGGGCCGCTCGATTACGGTCACGCCCGACCACACGATGCTCCGCTGCGGGGACGGTATCGAGAGTGTCCCGGCACACCGCCTGACCCCCGGTGACGCCGTGCCGGTCGCGCCCCGGGCGACGACGGGTCGAGCGAGCGGCGTGGCCGTCGACGGCGGTCACACAAAAGCTGAGACGGTCGACGGCGGGCGACCGGCGGTCGAGACCGTCGAACGCGTGGCGTACGTCCGGTCAGACGTCGAGTACACGTACTGTCTCACGGTCGGGGACACGCACAGACTCGTCGCGAACGGCTACCACACCGGCCAGTGTGACGGTGACGAGGACTGCGTGATGCTGTTGCTCGACGGGTTGTTGAACTTCAGCAGGAAGTACCTGCCAGACCAGCGCGGCGGAAGCGTCGCGGCGGACTCCCGGCTGGTCGCGGTCGACCCCGACGGACAGACACGGTTTCTGAGTTTCGAGGAGTTCTGGGAGAGACTCCGGTCGCCGGTCGAGGTGGACGGCAAGTTCCGGAAGCGGACCTGCGCCGCCGAGGGGTGGCAGACCTACGCCTTCGACGAGGACCATCAGGTCTCGGTCCAGCCGATCGAGAGGGCGATCCGGTACCGTGCGGACGGGGAGCAACTGCTCCGGGTCGGGACACAGTTCGGCCGCACGCTCGAGATTACTGAGGACCACAGCCTGTTTCGATACGACGGCGAGATCGAGGCGGTCGCCGGGCGTGACCTGTCCGAGGGCGACCTCGTGCTCGCGCCCAGACGGCTCCCCGCCGAGTCGTCACGGTCCACGGTCGACATCGCGATGGCGGACTCAGACGAGGGGGCTCGACAGGAGGTACCGCTCGACGAGGACTTCACGTGGCTGCTCGGCGCGTTCGTCGCCGGAGGCTCCCTCTCGGGCTCTCACCCGACGATCCGGAACGACGACGAGGAGATGGTCGAGCGGGTCGTCGACCGGGGGCAACGGGCACTTGGGTCCGAGCCACGGACAAGGTGGTTGGACGGGGTCTGCGAGGTCCGGTTCCCGGCGGTCCTCGGCGAGGTGCTGTCCGACCTCGGACTCGGCGGGCACGCCGGGAGTTCGAGCGAGCGGTCCGTTCCGGACCCCATCCTGCGTGCACCGCGTGAGCTCGTGCTTGCCTTTCTCCGGGGGTTCGTCGCGGGGGACGAGGAGGCGACCGAACCCGCTCTCTCCACCGCGAGTCCGGACGTGCGGGACGGGCTGGTCTACCTCCTGCACCGGCTGGGACTGGTGGCAGAGATCTCCCGGCGCGAGGGCGGCGACTCGGAACAGCCGGTGTACACCGTGACTGTCCCCGGCGGCGCGAGCGATGAGCCGCTCCGCCGCGTTCTGTCGGGCGAGGAGCCGCCGCTACCCGGGAGTCTCGTCGTCCCCGTCCCCGACGCGCTGCTGGCGGTTCGCGAGATGGACATCGAGGGTATCGCGCAGTTCGTCCCGGCGGACCTGGAGCGGCGGGAGACCATCCCGCTGGAGCGACTCAGGGAGATTGTCCGGAAACTCGAAGCGCACGAACTGCCCGCCGACGCCGCGGCACACCTCGATACGCTGCGGACACTCGTCGACGGTGACCTCTCCTATCTCCGCGTGCAGAGCATCGAGTCCGTCGAGTACGAGGGCTACCTGTACGACCTGCAGGTCGGCGGTGAGCCGATCTTCACCGCGAACTGGCTCTACGCCCACAACTCGATGGACGCGCCGCTGGTGATGTCCTCGCGGATCGACCCGACCGAGATCGACGACGAGGCACACAACGTCGACACGATGTCGTCGTACCCGCGGGCGTTCTACGAGGCGACACGCGAGATGACCGACCCGACCGACATCGCGGATAGTATGACCATCGCCGAGGAGACGCTGGGGACCGACCGGCAGTACGCCGGGTTCGACCACACCCACGACACGACCGACATCGCGGCGGGACCGGACCTCTCGGCGTACAAGACCCTGGGGTCGATGGAGGAGAAGATGGACGCACAGCTGGCGCTCTCGCGCACACTGCGTGCAGTCGACGAGACCGACGTCGCGGAGCGCATCATCGAACACCACTTTCTGCCGGACCTGCTGGGGAACCTGAAGGCGTTCTCGAGCCAGGAGTTCCGGTGTCTCGGGTGCGGTGAGACGTACCGCCGCGCGCCGCTGTCCGGCGAGTGCCGGCGGTGTGGCGGTGACGTGAACCTGACCGTCTACGAGGGGTCAGTCACGAAGTACATCGACACCGCAATCGAGGTCGCCGAGCGGTTCGGGGCCCGCGAGTACACCAAACAGCGCCTCGAAATCCTCGAAACGCGCATCGAGCGCGTCTTCGAGGACGACACCAACAAGGCCAGCACGCTCGGCGACTACATGTGACCGGTTCGGCCCGCGCTCGACTGCCGTTCCGTCGAGCACCCCCTCTCCGGCACTCCGGCGATGCTCGGGTACCCTGTGCGGGACCGGTATCCGCGCGGCGGTGTTCGAGTGCTCTGTACGGGACCGTCTCGTGCTCACCCGTCGGGTGACTCGATGGCTGCCCGGCCGCTCGTGGCGCTCCGGATGCGCTCGCGCACCGCGTCGGCGCGTGTCTCGGGCACCTGCACGTCGAACCGGACCGACCCGCTGTAGTCGGCATCGAACGAGGCGTCCGTGCTCTTGAGGATACCCCGCACCGTCCCGGAGTCGTCGTACTCGACGTCGACCGTAAACCGGACCTGTGGCCGTTGCTCGACAACACCGGCGTCGTCGAGAGCGTCCTTGACACCGCGGGCGTAGGCGCGGGCGAGTCCACCGACACCGAGGTTCGTCCCGCCGTAGTAGCGCGTGACCACCGCGACGACGTTCAGAAAATTCTCCTGCACGAGCACGTTCAGCGCGGGGTCACCCGCGCTCCCGCCGGGTTCGCCGTCGTCGTCTGCCCACTCGCGGTGTGGGTCGGCCCGAACCCGGTAGGCGGGCACGTTGTGTGTCGCGTCGGGGTAGGTCTCGCGCACCGACCCGACGAACGTCTCCGCCGCCGCGACGGTGTCCGCGGGCGCGACGTGACCGACGAACTTCGAGCCACGAATCTCGAAGCGTGCCCGCCCCCGGTCGGCGACGGTCCGGTAGGCCTCGCTCACGTCTCCCCGTTTGTCGACCCCGGATTTGTGGGTTTCGGCGTCGCTCCCGGGTCCGTCACAGGGCGGACTGTGCGGGATGCGTACCTGGAGTGTCCGGTCAGTCGAGTTCCCGGGCGAGTTCCACCGTTGCTCGCCGGACAGCGGCGTCGCTCTCGTGGGTCGGTTCCCACCCGGTCGCGAGCAACCTGTCGACGTCCAGGCGCATCCTCGGAACGTCACCGGTCCAGCCCCGCTCCCCGCCGGTGTACTCCAGTTCGGGGTCGAGACCGAGCACGTCGGCGACCGTCGCCGCAATCTCGTCGACCGAGGTGGTCGTCTCCGTTCCGAGATTGAACGTCCGGAGTGGTGCGTCGGTCGGTTGCTCGACGACGTGGCACATCGCCTGCACGCAGTCGGTGACGTGGAGGTAGGACTTCTCCTGACGACCGTCCCCGAGGACGGTGAGCGTCCGGGGGTCGGCCCGCAGTTTCTCGATAAAGTCCGGGATAACCGCACCACGGAGGCGCGGTCCGACGACGTTCGCGAACCGGAACAGGCAGGCGCTGAGACCGTGAGAGTGTGCGTACGTCGAGACGAGTCCCTCCTCGCCGAGTTTGCTCGCGCCGTAGACGCTGATGGGTTCGAGCGGCGCGTGGTCCTCGGGGGTGGGTCGCGGTGCCTCGCCGTAGACTGTCGACGAGGAGGCAAAGGCGAACTGCCGGACACCGCGCTGTCGGCACACCTCCAGCAGATGGTGTGTCATCGCCGTGTTCCCGGCGAACTGCACCCGAGGGTCGTCGTCGTTCGGGTCAGACCGGGCGGCGAGATGAAAGACGGTGTCGACACCGGCCGTGACCGCCCGCTCGGCATCCTCTCGCCGCGTGAGGTCCGTCTCGACGACGGTCGCACCGTCGGGCACCCACTCGCGGCGACCGGTCGAGAGGTCGTCCGCGACCACCACGTCGCTTCCCGCGTCGAGCAGGGCCTCGGTGAGGTGTGACCCGACAAAGCCCGCGCCGCCGGTTACGAGTACTGTCCTGCCCGAGAGGTCCATACCCGTCCGGACTGGTGGCCGAATCAAAACGGTTCTGGTCGCGACCCGGATGCCCGGAGCGGTGGTCGCGTCTCTGTGAGTGCCGACCGAGGACAGCGGAACCCACCGGGCGACAGGCCCGACTGTTGTTTAGAGGTACGGGACGGCAACCGGGAGGTTGCGGTCGACCGTGTCGCGGAACTCCCGCGAGATCGCCAGCAACACGAGCACGTACACGCCGGCACCCAGGCCGACGAGAGTGACGACGATGAGGACGTTGTGTTGGACGAGTTCGGCGGTCTCGATAGCGGTCCGGCAGGTGAACACGACGACACCCATCACGAGGGCCGCCAAGGCCTGCCGGCCGATCTCCTCGAACGGAATCCGGAACGAGATAATTCGGGTGAGGTAGGTGTAGGAGGCAACCATCCCGAACAGGACCGACACCACACTGGCGACTGCCGCACCGATCCAGCCGAGTTGCCAGATGAGGGTGACGTTGAGCACGACGTTCGTGGCGATGAACACTAGATTCGCACGAAAGGCGTACTCCGGGTAGTCGAGGGCGTTGAGCACGTTGAGAAACTGCCGGTAGTAGCTGAACAGGAAAATCGACAGAATCAGCAACCACAGCACCTCGACACCCTGAACGAACTCTTCGCCGTAGATACGGAGCAGTCGGTCCGCGAGCAGTGTGCCACCGACGACACCCGGAATCGTGATGAGGCCGGCGTATGCGACTGTGTCCTCGACCAGCGGCACGGCCGACTCCGGGTCCTCCCGTGCGCTGACGTTGCTGATTTCGGGGAAGACCGTCTCGCCGATGGCGCTGCTGAACAGGTCGAGAAACTTCGAGAGGTTCCAGGCGACGGCGTACACCCCGACCAGACCGGTCGCGACCAGCGCGTTCAGCACGACGATGTCGACATCGTTCAGCGCTCTGGCTTTCAGTCCACCCACCCAAGAGAACTTCGCGTACGAGAACAGACTCTCGAAGTGTCGCCGCTCGGGGAGCATCGGTCGGATGTTCACGAACAGGAGTCCGACGCCGATGATAGCCACCACGCCGACGACGTACCCGACGAGCATCCCGACGAGACCCCCGCCGGCGAGCACGAGCGCAATCTGGACGATGCTCCGCGACCCGGTCTTGACCGGTTTCAGGATACCGGCGACGTACACCATCCGCTGGCCTTTCAGCACCTCGGTCACGAACAGGAAGGTCAGCTTCACAGTGACGATTGCGATGATGAACCAGACAACAGAGAGACCCGAGAACTGGTCGAACTCCCCGATGTAACTCTCGACGAGCGGGCGGAACAACACGATCAGCACAGCGGCACCGAGAACAAAGCCGAGAAGCGCAACGTATCCGGCGGTGAGAAAGGGACCCTGCTCGGTCCCCTCGCTGATGCGCTTGTTCGCAGCCTTCGAGATGCCCATACGGCCGCCGGTCTGGAGCCAGGCGACCGTCGAGAGAATGACCGCGTAGATGCCGATGACGTCTGCCCCGAGCGTGCGGGCAAAGTAAAGCGTCGCGAGAAAGCCGAGTGCCGAACCGACCACCTTCGCCACGAAGACAACGAGCGAGGTCTGGCCGACTCTCATCTGTCCGTACTACAAGCGACTGGTTCCTCGCAGATGTATTGTTCTATTCGCGGGCGGTCCCTGCCTGACCGCGCCTGACTGCGGTCGGTACCACAACGGATTTATCGCTCGCGGAAAATTCCTGCCCATGCCGCCGAACGTTCTGCTGGTTGTTCTGGACAGTGTCCGTGCGAGAAACAGTTCGCTCACGGGCCACGTCCGGGAGACGATGCCGTTTCTCGCGGAGTTTGCGGACCGGGCGACGGTGTACGAGCAGGCACGCAGTGCCGGTGCCCGGAGTATCACCGGTCACGCCAGCCTCTTTACCGGTCGTCCCGTCGAGGAACACGGTCTCACGACAGCAGACAGGCAACTTCAGCCGAACACGACGGTGTTCGAACGGCTCCAAGACGAGGGGTACGCGACCGGCGTCTTCTCGGAGAACGTCTGGATAACCACCCTCGAGATCGGGCTCCAGCGCGGGTTCGACACGGTCGTCGGCCCGCAGGACATCCCGTTCCCGTCCGCGCTGAACCCGCGCCGGTTCGTCGCGGACGAGGGTGTCGGCCAGTACCGCGAGTTCCTGCGTGCCTGTCTGTCCGACGACCGGACGGGTCGGTCTCTCGCGAACGGTATCGCGACGAAACTGGCCGCGGACTACCCGCGCCTGTACCCGTTCGACGGGAGCGCCCCGGGTGGTGTGTATCTCGACCGGTTTCTCGACTGGGAGGCCACACAGGACGGTCCCTGGGCGGCCTGTCTCAACCTCATGGACGGGCACCGGCCGTACGAACCGGCGGACGAACACAACATCTGGGGGACCGACATGCTCCGGTCGGTCCAGGACCGACGGCCCAACCTGTGGGAACTGCTCACCGAACCCTCGAAGTACTGGATGCTCTCGGCGACAGAGTCACTGTACGACGGCGCGATTCACCAGCTCGATGCCGTGCTGTCGGACCTGGTCGAGAGCCTCGAACGGCGCGGTGTGCTCGACGAGACACTGCTCGTGGTCACCAGCGACCACGGCGACGGCATGGGTGAACCGAGCCGCGTCCGTCCGGACGTGCGCGTGGCCGGCCACAACACCGCGCTCCACGAGACGGTGCTGCACGTGCCGCTCGTTGTCAAGTTCCCCGGTCAGCAGGAGGGTCAGCGACGCTCGCAACTGGCCGCGCTCACGCAGTTTCCCGACGCCGTCGAGAGCGCACTCGACGGCACCGCGGGACCGGCAGAGTTCTGTGTGGAGCGAGCGCTCGCGAGCTCCTACGGGATTCTGGCGGACCAGCAGCTCCGGTCGCGGGCCGAGCGGTTCCAGAGCGAGGACGCGCTGAAGGGGTTCACCGAACCGTTGCGCGCGGTCTACACCGACGGCGACGGGGTCGTCCGGAAGCAACTCGCCTGGGGCGACCGGAACGCCGTCCGGGTCACTGTCCGGGACGCACAGACGTCGTACGTCGAGGGGTCGGTCGACCCGGCGGTCGTGAACGAGCAGTTCGAGGCACTCGATACCGACGCCCTCGTCTCTGCGTCCGACGAGATGGCCGAGGTCGACCCGGCCACCGAGCAACGACTCGAGGACCTGGGCTACATCTGATACTGTCGGCTGTCCCTTCGTGGAACGGTTCGGCACCTCGGGGTGTCGAACTGTGCCACGGGCTTACAGTGTGACTGCCGTGGCCGGGTCGGGGACGGCGGTCCTCCCCGTTCTGGACTCGTGCGGGGCACTCACCGCGGGTAAACTCGAGAACGGGTCCAGCGCAGACGGACCGTCGTCGTTGCGCGCCCGGGCGAACGCCGACCCCAGGGTTTTATTCGTACCGACCGGCCATTCCGGAACGTGGAAACCACCCGTGGCATCCTCATCGGCCGGTTCCAGCCGTTCCACCACGGTCATCGCCGGGTCGTCGACAACGTCATCGAGGACATCGACGAACTGGTCATCGGGGTCGGTAGCGCCGACGCGTCTCACGAACCGCGCAACCCGTTTACCGCCGGCGAGCGCATCATGATGATTCACAACACCCTCGAACCGCTCGATGCGACAACCTACGTCGTCCCGCTCGACGACATGGACCGCAACTCGGTCTGGGTCAGCCACGTCCAGAGTATGTCCCCCTGGTTCGACGTGGCATACTCGAACAACCCGCTCGTGGTCCGCCTGTTCCAAGAGGACGGCGTCGAGGTCCGACAGACCGAGATGTTCGACCGGGAGAACCTGAAAGGCAGCAAGATACGCGAGCTGATGCTGATAGACGACGGCTGGGAGCAGTACGTCCCCGAGGCCGTCGTCCAGGTGGTCGAGGAGATAGACGGTATCGAGCGACTCCGCGCGGTGACCTGAACGACGGTCCCACCGCGCCGTCGGGCAGCGTCGAGCAGGTCCCGGGGCGGTCATGCGAGTCGAGTGTCGGTGTCAGTGTCTGGGAACCCCGTCGCGCGAGTCGAGGACAGTCACACGGCAGGTCGTGGTCCGGCGTTTCTTCTGCCGGCGTGAATCCGGGCTCCGGTATGTTTAACCTCGGGCCGACAGGAGTTTCGGACATGGCGAAAGTGAGTATCGTCGGTGCCGCGGGCACCGTCGGCGCGGCGGCAGGGTACAGTATCGCCCTCTCGGGCAGTGCGGACGAACTCGTCTACGTCGACATCCCCGAGCAGGAGGACGTGACCGTCGGGCAGGCGGCGGACACGAACCACGGCATCGCGTACGACTCCAACACCACGGTCCGGCAGGGGGGGTACGCCGACACCGCCGGGTCGGACGTGGTGGTCATCACGGCCGGGTTACCGCGCCAACCCGGTGACACGCGACTCGACCTCGCGGACGACAACGCACCCATCATGGCGGATATCCAGTCCTCGCTTGCGGCACACTCCGAGGAGTTCGTCACGGTGACCACCTCGAACCCGGTGGACCTGCTGAACCGGCACCTCTACGAGTCCGGCGACCGGCCACGCGAGCGGGTCGTCGGGTTCGGCGGCCGCCTCGACTCGGCCCGGTTCCGGTACGTTCTCGCCGAGCGGTTCGACGTCCCCGTCGGGAACGTCGAGGCGACCATCCTCGGCGAGCACGGCGACGCGCAGGTGCCGGTGTTCTCGAAGGTCCGCGTCGACGGGTGTGACCTCACGTTCTCGGAGGACGAACGCACGGAGATTCTCTCGGACCTGCAGGAGAGCGCGATGAACGTCATCGAGCGCAAGGGGGCGACCGAGTGGGGCCCGGCCCGGGGTGTGGCCCACGTGGTTTCGGCTATCCTGAACGACACGGGCGAGGTACTGCCCTGTTCGGTGCCCCTCGACGGCGAGTACGGGCACGAAGGGGTTGGTCTGGGTGTGCCGGTCCGACTCGGTGCGAGCGGTGTCGAGGAGGTCATCGAGTGGGACCTCGGCGAGTTCGAGCGCGAGCAACTCGACGAGGCCGCCGAGAAGTTGGACGAACAGTACGAGCGCATCGCCTGAACGGCCCGGGACCGAAGTTTTTCTACGCCGGTGGGAGTAATAGATAGCTAATGGACGGGCCACTGTGGACGGAGACACACGCGCCGACGCTGGAGGAACTCCCACAGCAGGAGGTTCGCGAGAGCATGGAGCGTGCGCTCGCCGAACCGATGAACCTGGTGGTCCACGGCCCGGCGGGCGCGGGCAAGACCGCCGCCGTGCGGGCACTCACGCGGGAAACCCACCAGAACCCCGACGCCGACAGAATCGAGATAAACGTTGCCGACTTCTTCGAGTTGACGAAATCGGAGATCCGCGAGGACCCGCGCTTCGCACACTTTCTGCAGGGACAGACAGAGTTCTCGAAGCAGTACCGCCGGGGGTCAGACAGTCGAAACAAGTACAAGCGCGACTGGTCCAAACGCGAGATGCTCGGCCACGTGCTGAAGGAGATGGCCGGGTACGCCCCCTCGACGGGTGAGTTCAAGACGGTCGTGCTGGACAACGCCGAGGAGATGCGCGAGGACTTCCAGCAGGCCCTCCGGCGGACGGTCGAGCAGTACCACGAGAGCACGCAGTTCGTTATTGTCACGCGCCAGCCGTCGACGCTGATTGCGCCGATTCGTTCGCGGTGTTTTCCGGTCCCGGTCCGCTCGCCGACCACCGACGAGGTAGTGACAGTGCTCGAACGGATCGTCGAGCGCGAGGCGGTCCCGTACGACCCCGAGGGGCTAGAGTACATCGCCGGTGCGGCCAGCGGAGACCTCCGTGAGGCGGTTCTGAGCGCGCAGACGACCGCCGAGAGCGAGGGCGAGATCACGATGGACGCGGCCTACGAGACGCTTTCGGACGTTCGCACCGACGAGCGCGTCGAGGCGATGCTCGACGACGCCGAGCGTGGTGCGTTCACCGACGCCCGGTCGACACTCGACGACCTGCTGGTCGACGAGGGGTACAGCGGGACCGAGGTGCTCGAGGCGATGCTGTCGGTCGCGCGCTCGCGGTACAGCGGTGACGACCTGGCGACCGTACACCGCCTCGCCGGCGAGATCGACATGGACCTCCAGGAGGGAACCGACGACCGCCTCCACCTCTCGCATCTGCTCGCCAGACTCGGCGACGGGACCGCCGGGTGAGTTCGGTCGGGGCGGAACCAGCGACCGCTCGCCGCGGTCTGACAGCCCATACTGTCGGCTGTAAGCCCGTGGCACAGTTCGCCACCCCGGGGTGGCGAATCGTTCCGCGAAGTTACAGCCGACGGTATTAGACCCGGTGGCCGGTCGGGCGCATCGAACGGTTTTTGCCCGGTCCGGAGCAACCGAACGTATGGAGACGCTCGTCGTCGGGGCCGGCGCGATGGGTCGCTGGACCGGTCGTCTCGCGCGGGAGGCGTTCGACGCCGACCTCGCGTTTTTCGACCGCGACCCGGAGACCGCACGCGAGGCCGCGGCGAGCGTCGGTGGCCGTGCGGTGGACTCCGCAGGTGCCGACGACGGCGAGTTCGGACTGGTCTGTGTCGCGGTGCCGATTCCGGCGGCGAGGACAGTGATCGAGACACACGGACCCCGTGCCAGCGATGCGGTGGTCGACGTCACGGGGACGATGGCCGAACCGGTCGCGGCGATGGCCGACCTGACCGGGCGCGAGCGGGCCAGCCTGCACCCGCTGTTTGCACCCGACAGCGAACCGGGGAACGTCCCGGTTGTCGTCGAGGAGGGCGGGGCGGTCGTCGAAGAACTCCTCCGAACACTCGACAGTCGGGGCAACACTGTCGTCCAGACGACACCGGCGGAGCACGACCGGGCGATGGAGACGGTACAGGCCCGGACCCACGCCGCGGTGCTCGCGTTCGCACTCGCCGCCGAGTCCGTTCCCGAAGGGTTTCACACGCCAGTCTCGGCGGACCTCACGGCGCTGGCCGAGCGCGTCACCGCGGGTGACCCGCGGGTGTACGGCGACATCCAGCAGGCGTTCGACGGTGCCGAGGACGTGGCCGCGGCGGCCCGTCGGGTCGCCGACGCAGATGCCGTCTCGTTCGAGGGTCTCTACCGGGAGGCCGCCGGGACCGCGCCGGGGGACACCCCCGAGAGCGACGGCGAGGACAGATGAACGGGCGTCAGCGCGAGCAGGTGCGGGACAACGCGCGGTACCTCCAGCAGGTCAGACCCATCGACCCGGCGGAGATTCACGAGTACGTCGAGGGACAGCCACATCCGGCCGCCGTCCGGCAGGTGTTGCGCGAGTCGGCCCCCGAACTCGGCTTGCTCGAACGCGCGGACGGCCGGTTCGAACCCGTTCCGGACGAGCCACTGGCCGTCGACTTCGAGGGGGTCGAGTCCGTCCCGCCGGCGATTACCGAGGCGGTCGAGGAGTTGCTCGTCGAGCAGTTCGGTCCCGGGTGGCCGGACGGCGAGACGGGTGCGCGTCTGCGGTCGACGGTTCGGGATTTCAAGCAGCGGTACCTCCACGGTGCGACGGTCACCTACGACGCGGAGACGGCACTCGGCTACGCGGTCTACCATCTGCCGCCGACGTTCGCGGCCGTCCAGTACGTGCTGGCGGACATAGCGGCTGCCGGCCTCCTGTCCCGGCATCTGCGCGTGCTGGATGTCGGTGCGGGGGTGGGCGGGCCCGCGCTGGGGCTGACGGAGTTCGTCGGCGACGGAGTGCTCGTCGAGTACCACGCCGTCGAGCCGAGTCCGGCCGCGGCGGTGCTGGAGCGGCTGCTCGCGGAGACCGGTCGCAACGTCCACACGACGGTCCACCGGGAGCGCGTCGAGACGTTCGAGCCGCCGGTGGAGTCGTTCGACCTGGTGCTGTTCGGGAACGTGCTCTCGGAGCTCGACAGCCCCGCAGAGCAGGTGGAGCGGGCGACGGGGTGGCTCGACCCGGCCGGGTCGGTGGTGGCGCTGGCCCCGGCCGACCGGAACACCGCGACCGAACTCCGGACGGTGGAGCGACAGGTCGAGGACCGGACCGGGGCGACGGTGTACGCGCCGACGGTCAGGTTGTGGCCACACGAGCGCCCGGCGAACACCGCCTGGTCGTTCGACCGGAAGCAACGGCTCGCGGTCCCTGACCTCCAGCGGCGACTCGACGAGGGGGAGCGAACCGCCGCCGAGCGGGGCGAACCCGCCGATGGTCGCGGGAACGGGTCGGACGGCGACGGTACGTCGGGAGCGGAGAGCCCGCAGCGAGCGCCGGGGGACGGCGAGTTCGTCAACGTGGACGTGCAGTACGCCTACTCGGTGTTGCGGCTGGACGACGAGCGCGCGGTGTCGTTCCGGCCGGGGCAACGGGACGTGGCGAAGTTGGCGACCAGCGAGCGCCACGTCACCGAGCGGGTCGACTGTGTGGTGGTCAAACTGAGTCCGGACCTCTCGGCAGGCGAGCACGCACTCGTTCTGGTCGGTGACGGGAGCCAGCAGGTAGACCACTTTGCCGTGCTGACCGACCCGTCGCCGCTCAACCGCGCGCTCGTCGAGACCGAGTACGGCGACCCGCTGTACGTCGAGAACACGCTCGTGCTCTGGAACGACGACGAAGGGGCGTACAACCTCGTCGTCGACGGCGAGACGATCGTCGAGCCGATACCCGATTGAGAACAGACCGTCATTGTGGGTCTGGCCGCGGGTGCGTGGACAACCGGTACCCGGGGGGACCGCGTGGCCGAACAGTGGCGCTTATTTTGCTTGCCGCCGATGGGTGGGGTATGGAGGTCAAGTCGCGTCACCACCTGCGCTCGGACGCGGTTGCGGAGTTACGGGAGGCAATCGGGGCAGGGCTCGGTGCCGATGTGGACGCCAACACGTTCGAGAAAGTCGAGTTGACCGGCGACGACCGGGATGTCGTGCTGGTCGACGGCGACCCGCTCGTGGTGTACATCGAGCGCGACGGGGACCGCGAGCCGTTTCTCACCGTCCGCGGCGCGAACGAGTACCCACCGACCGAACACGTCGTGACCGTCGACGCCGGGGCCATCCAGTTCGTCTCGAACGGGGCCGACGTGATGCGTCCGGGTATCGTCGAGGCCGACGACGAGATCGCCGCGGGTGACCTGGTGGCTGTAAACGAGGAGAGTCACGGCAAGTTCCTCGCAATCGGCCGGGCGCTGGTCGACGGGTCCGAGATGGTCGGCGACGAGGGACGTGTCGTCGAGTCAGTCCACCACGTCGGTGACGACCTGTACGAACTGACCGTCTGAGACAGCGGACTCACACCGTGCGGGTGCGACGGGCGGTGTTCGGTGTCGACAGGCGAGTCCGGCGGCCACGGTGAACGTTTTGTCCGGTGTGCAACTGCGCGTACACACCGCAGCAAGTCTTTAGTCGGGCCACCGCGTAGTTCTAGCTATGCCGTACTTACCAGATTTGGAGGAAAAACCATGACAGATTCGAGTCTGATGTGGCGGATCGCCGGCGGGTCCGGCGACGGTATCGATTCTACGAGTCAGAACTTCGCGAAGGCGCTGATGCGGGCAGGTCTGAACGTATTCACGCACCGTCACTACCCGTCGCGGATACGGGGCGGTCACACCTACGTCGAGGTGCGGGCGGCAGACGAACCGGTGAGGTCCCGCGGTAACGGGTTCAACTTCCTGCTGGCGCTGGGGGACAGTTTCGCCCGCAACCCCGACGACGAGGCCTACTACGGGACAGAGCGGGTGAAACCGCTCACGGAGCAGCTCGACGACCTCAACGAGGGCGGGGTCGTCCTGTACGACAGCGGTCTACTCGAGGAGGAGATGGTCGCGGAGACAGACCTCGAGGAGCGAGCGGCGGAGAACAACTGGCACGTCTACCCGATGAACCTGCGCGAGATCGCCCGTGACCACGGGCGGCAGGTGATGCGCAACACCGCGGGTGTCGGCGCGACGGCGGCGCTGCTCGGGATGGACACCGGTTACTTCGAGGCCCTGATCCGGGAGGCGATGGGCGGCGAGATAATGGAGGCGAACCTCGCCGTCCTGGCCGAGGCCTATGAGGAGGCCGCAGGGTTCGACACGGACCACGACCTGCGGGTCCCCGAGGGCGAGCACGAGGAACAGCAGGCGATGATGAGCGGGTCGAACGCCATCGCGTACGCCGCACTGGACGCCGGCTGTCGGTTCATCTCGGGCTACCCGATGACCCCGTGGACGGACGTGTTCACCATCATGTCACAGAACCTGCCCCGGTTCGGCGGC
Source organism: uncultured Halobacteriales archaeon (assembly GCA_964477945.1). Lineage (GTDB taxonomy): Archaea > Halobacteriota > Halobacteria > Halobacteriales > Haloarculaceae > Halovenus. Next base: position 1,291 of record CAYZGA010000052.1, on the reverse strand, counting down.
ATCGCCGAGCAGGTCGAGGACGAGATCGCGGCGGCGGCGCTCGCGATCGGTGCCGCGCACACGGGGGTGAAGGCGATGTCCGGCTCCTCGGGCGGCGGGTTCGCGCTGATGAGCGAACCGCTCGGGTTGGCGGAGATGACCGAGACGCCCATCGTGCTGGTCGAGGCGATGCGGGCCGGTCCCTCGACGGGGATGCCGACGAAGACCGAACAGGGCGACCTGGAGCACGTTCTGTACACGAGTCAGGGTGACTCCTGCCGGCTGGTGGTCGCGCCGGGGAACCTGACAGAGGCGTACGACCAGACCCGCGAGGTGTTCCGCCTCGCCTACGAGTACCAGCTCCCGGGTATCGTGCTGTACGACCAGAAACTCGGCGGCGAGATGCGGTCGGTCCCGACAAGTTACTTCGACCGCGAGCCGGCACCCGACCCCGGGTCGGTGCTGACCGAGGACGAACTCGCCGAGGCGGCCCACGACGAGGCTGGCAAGTACCGCCGGTACAGCCACGACGCGACCGACGGCGTGGTGCCGCGGTCGGTGCCCGGACAGGAGGGTGGCCGGTACCTGGCAACGGGCAACGAGTCGATGGACGTGGGCCACATCAGCGAGGACCCCGACAACCGGAAAGCCCAGATGGACCGCCGGCTGGCGAAACTCGACGCTATCCGCGATGAGCTCGACGGGGCGGGCCACCAGACCCGGCACGGTCCCGCGGACGCGACACACGGCATCCTCACCTGGGGGAGTAACCAGGACACCGTCTTCGAGGCGGTCGACCGCCTGCTGGCGGAGGGCTACGATGTCCACGCGCTGGGTGTCAGTGACCTCCTGCCGTACCCCGAAACCGAGGTTGCCGAGTTCCTGTCGGGCGTCGAGGAGGCGCTGGTGGTCGAGATGAACGCCACCGCGCAGTTCCGCGGTCTCACGCAGAAGGAACTGGGCCGGTTCGGGTCGACGATGTCCAGCCTCCTCAAGTACGACGGTGAACCGTTCGAACCCGGCGAGATTGTCGAGGGGTTCAGATCGAACATCGACGGGAACCAGCCCGCGGGGAACGTCGAACTGGCGACGGGCGACTGACGACACCAGCTATGACCGAGACACACACCACACGACGGCGCGTGCAGGAACGGACAGAGACACGAACAGACGGACGGACGACCGGACAGGAGGGTGACGTATGACCTCGTTCTCGGCGATCGGCGGGGACGGCGAGGCGAGCAGAGAGGAGTTCACGCCCGGTGTCGAGCCACAGCCGACGTGGTGTCCGGGCTGTGGTGACTTTGCCGTG
>CAYZGA010000051.1:0-15920 GCA_964477945.1 uncultured Halobacteriales archaeon | reverse complement strand
TCGAGATTCAGCCCGCCGACCCCGAGAGTTACGTTCCCCGGTTCACCTCCGACCTCGGACTCTCCGAGGAGGTGGAGCGACGTGCCCGACAACTGCTCGACAACGCAAAGAAACAGGGCGTCCACTCGGGCAAGTCGCCGGTCGGTCTCGCCGCCGCCGCGGTGTACGCCGCCTCGCTGCTGACCAACGAGAAGGTCACCCAGAGCGAGGTCAGCGAGGTTGCGAACATCTCCGAGGTCACCATCCGCAACCGCTACCACGAGTTGCTCGAAGCCGAGGAAGACGCTGTCGGTCTCTGAACTGCCGCCTGCCCTCACACCGGTACGCCGACCCGTCTCCTTCCTGCGTGCTGTTTCTGTCTGTGCTCCCGAAAGCGGAGCGTCCCGGCCCAGGAGTCGACACACCTCGCGGGTCTGTCGGTGACCTGCCCATCACAGCAGGTGTGGCCACGGTTCGTCCGACGCTGTGACGGTACACCCGGACCCGCGAGACGACCTCACTTCGCTCGCCTCGTCCACACAGCTACCACTCGGCTGTCACGAGCACCGTTACATTCATTACCTCAAACAACAAACCGTGTGTGTGTCAAACAATGTCGATGGGAGCATACGACGAGGCGGAACACGAGCGTCGTGAGCGCAAGACGAGCACCGTTGACGCGAGTTTCGACGACGAGCGCAACGAGTACCAGGGGCGTGTCGAGTACGAGGGCGAGGACTCGACCGAACAGTTGCTCGATACGTTCAAGAAGATACAGTCGGAGTAGGCGCGGAGGCGGCACAGCCTGCGGGTGTAATTCCCCGTTCACCGGGTGGTTCAGGCGAGCGACCACTCGCCGGTTCCGTCGACGGCATCGAGTCGTGTTGCGACACCGTCGGCGAGTCGGTACTCGTCACCGTCACGCTCGACGTCACCCGTCTCTTCGAGATGCTGGAGGTGGGCGTGTGCTTCGCCGGGACCGTGGAGGATGTGGATACTCCGGAGGTCACCAAAGAGATCGGCACTGACAGTCCAGACGTCGGTCGGACCGAGCCGGCGGAGCGCGTCGAGAACCCGCCAGGCGCGCTCCCGGTGGTGCCGGCGGATCTCGTCGGCACGGTCGGTCGGGTCGTCGATGACACCCCGGTGGCCGGGCCAGGCCCGCTCGTACCCGCGGTCGGCGATCCGGTGGAGTGTCTCCAGGTACTGCGCCAGTGGCCTCTCGACACGGACGTCCGCACCGCCGACGTTCGGCGTGTACTTCGGGAGCAGTGCGTCCCCGGTCAGCGCCTCGTCGCCGCGTTCGTACAGGCAGAGACCGGCGGCGTGTCCCGGTGCGTGGACTGCCTCGACGCGCTGGCCGTCGACGGTGAAGCTGTCGCCGCCCTGGATAGGCGTCACGTCGGGTGCGTCCTCGCGGTCCGGTGCACTCCGGAAGATGTCCCGGAGCTGGTCACGCTCGGGGTCGGGCATCCGCCAGTGCTCGAACAGTTCCTCGTGTCGCCGGTCGAGGCGGTCCCACGCCGCGGTGTCGCCGGCGACCAGCGGGGCGTCAGCCTCGTGGACGTACACAGTCGCTCCGCCGGCCGCCTGAATCGCCCCTGCCAGCCCGATGTGGTCGCCGTGCCAGTGTGTCAGAAAGACCCGGTCGATATCACCGAACGCGAGTCCGCGGCTCCCGAGTTCGGCCGACAGTTGCTCGCGGGTCCCGGGCATCCAGTCGCCCGTGTCCACGAGCACCGTCTCGGGACCGTCGAACAGGTAGACGTTGTTGTCACCCTCGAAGGTGGCGTTCGAGAGCTGTATCTGCTCCATACCCGAACTCGGGGTAGCCGAGCAAAAAGCGCCGCGACTGCCGGCCGGCACCGTCTGTGGGTTCCAAAGCGTAGCACCGCACACGTCGAGCGATGGGCGACGACGTGGCAGACGGCACTCCCGCGGAGGTGGGCAGAGCGAGGACCACAGCGAGCGCGCGGACCGTCTCGCCGTCTACGAGTACACGAGCATCGTTCGAGGCCAGTCGCGCCGGCAACACGTCCATCACGCCACGGACCGGGTCGCCCGGTACGGGCGGTTACCCGGCAGTCGTGGACCGGCGTCTGCGAGCGTGACTGTCACGCAGCCTCGTCGCGTGAGCGCGGTTCCGACCTGCTTCCGGTCGGCACGCTCAGTACAGCGTCCCCCCGACCGGTACGTCCTGCTCGGGCGTAACGAGCACTGGGTTACCGTCCGCCCCGGGAACGCCGACGGTCAGCGCCTCCGACTCGAACCCGGCAATGTGGATGGACCCGAGGTTCGTCGCGCAGAGCACCTGCGTTCCCGGCAGGTCCTCGACCGCATGGTGGTAGCCGAGCTGTGCCGCCGACTGGAGTGACTCGTCGCCGAGGTCGAGCTGTAGCTTGACCAGTTCGGGTTTCTCCGCCTCCGGGAACGGCTCTGCCTCCTGTATCTCTGCCACCTGGAGTGTCACGTCGAACGGACTCTCGACCATGGGTTTCGGTACGAACCCGACCCACAAGTACGCCCGTGGTACGATGTCGCTGTCGCACGCGCGACCTCAGAGCATCTGCCTGATGCGGTCGAACGTTCCGTCCGTGTCACCCTCCTCGGGCTCGTCGGACTCGAACACACCCCCGAGCGGGTCGTCCTCGTTTCCCCCGCCCGACTCACCCCGAACGGTCGGCCCGCCCCCGCTGGACTGTTCGAGTGTCGGTCCACCGGCGGTCGAGGGTCCGTGCATCGACCTGTCTCCGTCCGACTCGTCGCCTGTCGACGGGTTCCCGGACTGTCCGGGCACCGACCTGGTCCGGTCCGACCTCTCGCCCGTCGACGGGTCCTCGGACTGTCCGAGTGTCGGCTCGTCGGTTTTAGACCGCTCTCTGCGCTCTCTTGAGGTGGACTGTCGGGTCTCGTCTGTGCCGTGCTGTTCGGATTTCGGCCGTCCGCAGGCGTCACACCGCTCTGCCTGTTCACCGTCCGCGTGGCGGTCCCGCCGACGCTCGTATCCGCTCTCCTCGACCGTTCGACCGCCCCCAGGGTCGTGCCCTGTCTGTCCCCGCTCGCGACCTCGACCCGCCGAGTTGCCGGTGTCACGCTCCGACCGGCCGGGGGACCCGCGACCGGCACCGTCGGGCGGTGTCTGCTCGTCCACCGCCTCTGTCGACCTGTCGTGACCGTCACCACCGGTGCTCCCCGTACCGTGGTCCGACGAACTGCCCTCGGTCACGTCCACGCTCCACCCGGCCGTGTCCGTCGACGGGTCGGACTCGCCCTGTCCGCTCTCGTGCCGGGTCGTCGACTCGCCCGACCGACTGGAGTCTCCCGGTCGGTTCTCGCGCCCGGTTGCCGACTCGCCCGACCGGTCGTGCCCGTGTCCGTCGGTGACAGGGTGTCCAGACCGCTCGTCGGGGTCCGCCGGTGGTTGCTCGCCGACGAGCGCCGACTCGACGGACTCGGCTTTCGCCAGCGCGGCGTCGGCCCGCTGTTCGATGTCGCGGTTGACCGCCCGGACGTTGCCGACGTAGCCGCGCAGTGCCTGCGTGGCGGCCTCGAGTTCCGCTACCCGGTCGGCGATATCACCGAGTTCGGTCTCGATAGCGGCGAGTTGTTCCCGTGTCTCGCCCTCGGCCGCGAGCTCCGAGAGGTCGTGGTCGCCATCGGTCACCGCGCGCTCGAGTGCCTCGATCCGTGCCTCGAGTTCGTCCATAGGACGGCTGGTCGCCCCCTCCTACTTCAACCTCGGGCCGAAACGGTCCTCGCGGCGCTCGCGGACGTGGCCGACCGCGATACTGAGACACTCGCCGCCGAGACTGTCGACCAAGGCCTGACCGACGGACTCGTCATCTTCGGCCGGGTAACCTGACAGTCCGGTTCCGGGACCTGCCTCGACCCCGGTCGATTGTCGTGTTCGGGACACGGCCGTTCGAACCGCTCGCAACCGCCGGACCGGTTCGGGTGGGCCGCCGTGGCCCTTTTGAACTGCACGGACAGTGTGCGGTCACCGGGCAGTATCAGCTGTTGTCGCGGCGTTCACCGGCGAGTGCCTCGTCGCGGAGCTCTCGACAGCGCTCGCTGTTGGCGGTCAGGTCCGGTACCGGTGTCGGGTTGCTGTCCTCGTCGACAGCAACGAAGATAAAGTACGAGTCGGTTGTCTGCCGGCGGTCGCCGGTCCGGGGGTCCTCCCGGTACGCGGTCAGCCGCACGCGGATACTCGTCTCGCCGGTGTCGTAGGCGTAGGCCTCGATGACACAGACGTCGCCGCGCGGGACCGGACGGGTGAAGTTGAGCTCGTTGATGCGGGCGGTGACACAGTTCTCCCCGGCGTGGCGCATCGCCGACATCGCCCCCACCTCGTCCATCCACTTCACCACGTTCCCGCCGTGTGCGTTCCCGTAGTTGTTCGTGTCGTCCGGCTGGACCCGCTCGCGGTTCTCGATGTACGTCTCGCTGATGCTGGTCACACGTCCGGTCGGGGCGGCACGTCCAAAAGCCCACGGACAACCTGATCACTCCGGGAGCTCTGCTCGCATGGTTTCGAACTCCAGGTCGACCCCGTCGATCGTCCGGGTGCGGGATTCGACCCGCTCGTAGCCCAGTGACGCGTAGAACGACCGGGCGTTCAGCGAGGAGACGACGGTCAGCTCTGTCAGCCCGAGCATCCGGGCGCGGGTCTCTATCTGCCCGACGAGCGACGACCCCAGTCCGGTCCCGGCGTGTTCGGGTCTGACGAACACCGCGTCGATGCGCGCCTCGTCGACGTTGAGGACACCGTACCCGGCCGGTTCGCCGTCGACTGCCGCCAGCAACACCACGAACTGCTCGCTCTCCATCGCCTGCTCGAACGTCGGCAGTGCCTCCTCGCCCGGCCGCCACGCCTCGACCTGTTTCTCGCTGTACGCGCTGTCGGTGCTCTCGATGGCGGCCTGCTTGAGCGCCAGCACGTCAGCCGCGTCGTCGGGGTTCGCCTGCCTGAACTGCACGTCCCCCGTCTGTGCCATATCCGACGTTATACGTGGAGCGACAAGAGCTTTTGCCGTGTACGGGACCGACAGGCGAGCGACCCGACCACCCTGCTCGCGCGAGACCCGCCTCACACGACGTCGTCGGGGTCGTGGTCTGCGGCCATCCGGGCGGCCTCGGCGGCGTACCGCTCGCGCTCACTCTCCGGTGTCGACTCCAGTCTCCCGGGGTCGACGTCCTCGGCGGCGGTCACGTCCGACCGGACCACCATCCGCTCCGAGAGCTGTCGCCGGAGCTGTCTCTCGCCGTCGGCGGTCGCGTACACCACCGTGACCAGCCCCCCGCTGGTGTACTCGCGCTCGACCATCCAGACCCGCTGGGTTCCCGTGTCGTCGGGCATACCCGGGGTTCGCCCGCGGCCCTGTTGTATCCACTGCATCCCGTCACAGCAGCGGCGAACTCTCCCCGTAGACGGCCGCCACCACCGCGCTCGTGTACCGCTCCGGCGCTGGCCCGGCGGTCACGACCCGCGTCTCGACCGGCTCCTCGATTCCGCGCATCGCCGTTCCCCGCTCGATGCCCGCCTGCAACAGCTCGGTCACCGTCTCGGGGTCGTGGTCGCCCACCTCGTAGAACACGCCGCCGGAGTCGTCGCGAGCCCAGGCCAGCCCCGCCGCGGCCCGTGCCCCCGGCTGGCTGGTCTGCTCGGCCAGCACCACGTCCAGCACGTTCCCCGTCGGACCGAGGTTCGGTGCCGTCCCGACGTGCTCGAGCCGTGTCTCCGCCGGAATCACAGACGAGAGCCGCCGCAGGTTGTACTGGTGCAGGCCCGCGTCCGCGAGCGCGGCGTCGAACGCCGCCTTCTCCGTGGGACCGACACCGTCGCCCCAGACGAGCCGTATCATACCGTACAGTTGGCGTACGGCCGAATCAACCTGGCGGTCTCACGTCCGGCCTGTCACCCCGTCGCGAGTCTCACCCCCGACCACGTCGGACACGCCCGTCTCCGGTCACCCGACGGTAACGCGGTCACCGACGGCCGGTGCGCTCGCCGTGTAGCCGTCCGCTCGCAGGCGCTCGGCGAACCCCTCGCAGTCGTCACCGTGGACGACGAGCAGTTGCGAGTCCCGGTAGGAGTCGAGAAAGGAGCGCAACCCCTTCCGGTCGGCGTGGGCCGAGAAACTGTACTGCTCGACCTGTGCGCTGACCGGGAGGACCCGCCCGTCCACCGGGAGTCGTCCGGTCTCGACCAGCTCTCGACCGGGTGTCCCCTCGACCTGATAGCCCGTCAGCAGTATCCTGTTTGTCGGGTGCTGGCGTATCTCTGGGATATACGAGAGCGCCGGACCGCCGCTGAGCATCCCGGCGGTGGTGACGATGACGGTGTTTGTGTCGGCGATGCGCTCGCGCTGTCCGTCCCGGCCGGTGACGGTGCGGGCGCTCCCGCTCGCACGGTTCATCGCCTCGGGGTCGCGCAGGAACCCGGGGTACTGGCGCAGCAACCGGGTCACCTCGACACCCATCCCGTCGACGTAGCAGTCGATGTCGTGTGCCGCACAGAGCAGGAGCATCTCCTGGGTGCGTCCGATAGCAAACGCCGGCACCACGACGGTCCCGCCCTCCCAGACGGTGGTCCGGGCGCTCTCGACAAACCGCCGCTCGACCCGGTCGCGGTCCTCGTGGGTCGTGTCGGCGTAGGTGCTCTCCGTGATGACGACGTCGGCCTCGGGGCGGGCGCGGGAGCCGGCGACCAGGCGCTGGTCGTCGGTGTGGAAGTCGGCGGTGTAGAGCAGGCGGGTCTCGCCGTCGTCGACGAGGACGTGCGCGCTCCCGGGGATATGACCGGCGTCGAACAGGGTGACCTCGTGGCCCGCCGCCTCGAAGGGCTCGCCGTAGCCGTGGGTCTGTGAGACCTGCGTGAGTCGCCGGACGTTGGTCTCGGTGAACCGGCACTGCGGGGTGTTGCCGTGGAGTTTCAGCGTGTCCCGGGCGAGCACCATCGCGAGTGCCCGGGTCGGCGGTGTCCAGTGAACCGGCGGCCGGGCGTCGCCGGCGAGCAGTGCCGGCACCGCACCGGCGTGGTCAAGGTGGGCGTGGCTGACCACGACCGCCTCCGGGTCGACATCGAGCGGGTACCGCAGCGGTGACGACGTCTTCAGCCCGAAATCCAGCAACAGCGCGTCGTTGACCAGCACCGCGCTCCGCCCGACCTCGCCCGCGCCGCCGAGAAAGGAGATGTCCATACCCACGACAGGGGCGCGACGGATTTGTACCACTCGATGCCCACTCGCTCACCCGGTTCAGGACACTGTCCAGGCGCGTTGCAGGCACGTGCGAACGGAAGTCGCACCCGCCGGCTCAGTCGATGCTGTCGCGAACCCGAAAGCGGCGGTAGGCGTCGCCGTAGGCGAGTTCCAGCGAACCGACCCACCAGTTCCACCGCTCGACGAGCGTGTACCCGGTCGGCGCGTCCGTCAGGTGGTCGACGACCGTCTCCGGTGTCGGCTCGTAGCCGGCGTCGGCCGCGATTCGACCGGAGTCCGCGAGGTCACCGGCCTGCCGGGCGACGACCCGGACTGCCCGCTCGCTCCCGTCGAACTCCGCACCGAGTCGCTCAGTGAGGTGCTGCCGGTCCACGAACTCTCTTCGACGGGCCACGGCTTGAACCTGCCGACGGCCCGTCTGCTACTCGGTGGCGAGACCGTAGTAGCCGGGTTCGGTGTCGGAGTCGGGTTCGGCAAAGACAAAGGCCCCGGCGTTGGACAGCATCCAGGGGATTGTCCAGTCGAGCAGGATGCCCTCGGTCTCCGGGTCGAGTTCGGCGTCCGGCTCCAGCCCCTGTAACAACCGCGCAATCTCGTAGACGGTGTACAGCTGCTCCGGGTCCAGCACCTCCCCGGGGTCTCTGAACGCGAGCGGTTTGAGCGGTCCAGCCTCGGCTCTGGGAATCGGCATACACCAGTTACGAACGGGACCGGCCTAAGGGCTGTGACCGCGGTCAGTCCGAGATGGGGGCCTCCGTCTCGGCTGCTCTGTCTTCCGTCAACTCGTAGAGATTCTGCCGCGCGTCGGCGAAGTAGACGTCCTCGGTTATGACACCGATATCCTCCAGCCGTTCGAGAGCGTATCGGACAGTCCGGGCAGACAACATCGACTCCTCGACGATCCCCTTCTGGGTGAGCGGGCCGTTGTACTCGAGTACCTTGAACACGAGTTTCGCACTCGGCGGCAGATCGCCCAACTCCTCCTCCTCGGGTTCTGTCATCAACCCGGTCTAGTAACCCGGGTAGTATAAAGATTGAGGAATAGATTGCCTGTTCTCGCGAGCCTCGCGTGGCCGGGTTCGGACGCCGCGTCACGGTCGACTCACCCCGAAACGGTGTAGTACGCGGCAGGCACAGAACAACAGCATCGTCAGGAGACCGGCGACGACTGCCGGGGTCGTCTCGCCCTGGCCGACTGTCTCCAGGGTGCCGGTGAAGAGAACGACCACCCCTTTGGAGCGGTCCCAGTCTCCGGGAGCCCCCGTCGGGCGAGGAGCTGTACTCGACGCCGGTGTCCACGACCCGACAGCCGTCCGCGGCGGCTCATACTGTCGGCTGTAACTTCGTGGAACGATTCGCCACCCCGGGGTGGCGAACTGTGTCATGGGCTTAGAGCCGACAGTATCACTCGAAGCGGTACTCGGGACCGTCGTCGGTATCCTGCACCTCGACGCCGAGCTCGCCCAGCCCCGCCCGGAGCTGGTCTGCCCGGTCGTAGTTGCCCGCCGCGCGCTCCTGCTCGCGGACCGAGAGCACGAGCTCGACTAGTTCCCCGGCGAGTTCCACCTCGCCGCCGCCGGACTCGCCAACCGAGAGTCCGAGCACACCGCCGCCAAACTCCTCGAGTGTCTCGATCACCTGCCGGAGTCCCCGGTAGTCGTAGCTGTCGGCGCTGTCGACGTGGCTGTTCGTCGCGGTGACGAGTTCGAGCAGTGCTGTCAGCGCCTCGCGGGTGTTGAAATCGCTGTTCATCGCCGTCTCGAAGCTCGACCGGGCCGTCTCGACGGCCGCCCGGAGCTGTTCGTCGGTGGTCTTTGCCCCTGCGTCGACACTGTCGGCGGCTGCGACGGCCCGCTCGTAGCCCCGTTCCAGCCGGTCCCAGCGCTGCTCGGCCTCGCTCACCGTCGCCGCGCTGTAGGTCGCCGGCGTGTGGTAGGCCGTCGAGAGCAGGAACGTCCGGACAACATCGGTCCCGTAGCGCTCGACGGCCTCGGCGACCGTCTCGAAGTTGCCCAGCGACGAGGACATCTTCTCGTCGTCGTCGGCCTGGAGCAGGCGGACGTGCAGCCAGTAGCGCGCGAACGTCTCGCCGGTCGCGGCCTCGGTCTGTGCGATCTCGTTCTCGTGGTGGGGAAAGACGAGGTCCTGCCCGCCGACGTGGATGTCGATGGTGTCGTCGAGGTGGGTGGTGCTCATCGCGGAGCACTCGACGTGCCAGCCGGGTCGCCCCTCGCCCCACGGCGAGTCGAACGTCTCGGCGGTCTCGGCGGCCGCTGTCGCCGGTGTGGCCCCCTCGTGGCGGTGTTCGGCTATCTGTTCGGGGTCGACACCGCCGGCCTTCCAGAGCGCGAAATCCGCCGGGTTGCGCTTCTCCGTGCGCTCCGCGGCGGTTCCCTGCGGGTCCATCTCCTCGATATCCTGGTTCGAGAGCTTCCCGTAGCCGTCGAAACTGGTCACGTCGAAGTACACCGAGCCGTTTGCCTCGTAGGCGTGCCCCCGGTCGAGCAGCTGCTCGGTCAACGCGATGATCTCGGGCACGTGCCCGGAGACACGCGGGTACACCTCCGCCCGCCGGAGGTTCAGCGAGCGCATGTCCCGGATAATGTCGCCGATGTACGACCGCGCCACCGCCGTCTCGGAGTCCCCGGCCTCACCGACGCGGGCCACGATCTTCTCGTTGATGTCGGTGAAGTTCTCGACGTGGTGGACATCGTAGCCGAGCCACTCCAGCCAGCGGTGCATCACGTCGACGTGGACCCACCCGCGAGCGTGGCCGAGGTGTGCCGGGTCCGAGGTCGTCAACCCGCAGTAGTACAGCAGCACGGACCCGGGGTCGGCCGGCTCGAACTGCTCGCGCTCGCCCGTCAGCGAGTTCGTCACGCGCAGGCTCATGGACCGTATCTACGGGGGCGAGCGCTTGAACGCTGTGGTCTCGACACACCTCTCCGCCCGGGTCGGGGGTCGTGTCACTACCCGCAGTGTCGACCACGACCCGGTTACCGCCGACTGTCGCCCGGGTTGGTCTCCTCGCGGCTGGACCCCGCCGGCGCGCTGTCCGCACCCCCCGTCTGTTCGACCGGGTGTGCAACGAGCGAGACGTAGCTTATCTCGCCGGACTCGACGCGGGTCTCGAGTTCCTCGATGGCCGCGAGCAGGCGGTCGCCGCGCTCGCCGAGGTGGCCGAGCAACCCCTCGTAGTCGACACGGCCGGCAATCTGGTCACGCATCGCGAGCAGGTCCTCGCGGTGGTCGCGGACGTCCTCGACGGCGAACCCGGCGGTCTCGACGCGGTCGACCAGCGTCTCGCGGTCGGACGTGTTCGACAGGCAGAGCACCTCGCTCATCGGTGCCGGAAGCTCCGGCACCTCGCCCGAGACGACCATATCAGAGAGCGCGAGTCGGCCGCCGTCATCGAGTACCCGGCCGGTCTCCCGGAACGCGAGCGAGCGACCAGGGACGAGACACATCACACACTCCGCGAGCACGACATCGACCGCGTCGTCCTGCACCGGCAGTCGTGAGAGGTCGCCGCGAATCCCGTCGGCCGGCGGGTCCCGGTCGAGTCCGACCGCGTGTGCCCCTCGTTCCTGCGCGAGGGCGACAGACTCGCCGGTCCCGCACCCGGCATCGAGTACGCGTGTGCCCTCTGTCACCGCGGCACGGTCGAGCAGTGTTGCGGTGCTCTCGTGGCCGCCGGGGTGGAGTGGCCCGTCGACAACGTAGTCCAGCGCCGCCCACGGGTTCGCCAGCGCCTTCTCGACGAGTCGTTGCATCATGGTCAGTCGTCACCGTCGGCCTGAACGGGTTCGCCGACGGCGGGCCGGCCGCCCCAGCCCTCGCGGTTGCGGATGGCGTACTCGCCGTCGTCGGTCGTCATGTTGTACGCACAGAACGGGACGAGTTCGCCCGACTCCGTCGGCACGGAGACACAGCAGTTGTCGAGTCGGCCGGCGTCGGCCGCGTCCGCGTCCATGAACCCGGTGAACGAGACCGGCAGGACGTCCTCGAGCAGTTCCCCAACCTCGTCGGGCAGACCCGTGGGACCGCCACAGCACCCGCCGCCGTCGCCGAGCATCCCCGTGACGGCGTCCACGTCCGGGCCACAACAGCCCGCCGTCGTTGTTGCAAAGTCCTTCCCGCTCGGGGTGCAGGCGAGCATCTCCATCCAGTCGGACTCGTCGACCATCCCCGAGACGTTCGTGAACAGCGCGTCACTCAGGAAGCGGGTCGCCGGCACGACGCCGTCACCGGTCGGGAGCAGCGCGGTGGCGGTCTGACAGTACGACGAACAGCAGGGGACCGGCATCAGGTCACGCGGCTGCAGGTCGTCGAACTGGTCGGCGAGCCGTCGGGCGGCCTCGTCGAGCGAGAACCGGTCCTGGTGTTCCGCGACCCGACCGAAGTGTGCCACCGGCTGGAAGTTCACCGACTCGACGACATCCCGGTTGTCGAGCGCGAACTCGACGATAGGACCCATCTCGTGGTCGTTTGTCCCCGGAACGACCGTCGGGACCAGCACCACCGACAGTCCGGCTGCCCGGCAGGCGTCGATCGCCGCGTGTTTCTCCGCCACGAGGTCGACCTGCCGTATCATCTCGTAGGTCTCCGACTCGAGTCCGTCGAACTGCAGGTAGACGGCGCTCACCCCGGCGTCGGCGAGCTGCTGTGCGTACCCGTCCTCGCGGGCGAGTCTGATACCGTTCGTGTTGACCTGGATGTGCTCGAACCCCATCCCGGTCGCGTCGGCGACCAGTTCCGGCAGGTCCTCCCGGACCGTCGGCTCGCCGCCGGAGAACTGTATCGGCCGGGGCCCGCCGCTGTCCAGCACCGTCTCCAGCAGCGAGTGTATCTCCGAGGTGGAGTGCTCGTACCCGCCCGGGCCCGACCCCGCGAAACAGTACGAACACGAGAGATTGCAGTCCTGTGTCACCTCGACGACAGCCAGACAGGCGTGGTCGTTGTCGACAGCCCAGTCGCCGTCCGGGTCGAAGGCGGCGTCGGGCTGGAACTGCCTGGCCCACTGCCAGTGGTCGAGCGAATCCCACACCTTCCGGTCGAACGCACCGTGGTCGGGGCAAGTTCTCGTGAGATGCACCGACCCGTCGCGCGCCACGTACTCCCCGGGGACGCGCTCGAGACAGTCGGGACAGAGACTCGTCGTCTTTCTCAACGGCGACTCGGTGTCGCTCATTGCCACGACATAGAACCGGTGTGGTATCAATCCACGGCCGCGTGTGCGGTTCGCACAACAGACCGCAGAGCCGTGCCCCCCGAACACGGCATATCCGGGGGTGACTACCGCGTCACCGGTCGACGACACAGGGGCGTCTGCCGGACTCGTCACCGGTCGGTGACCGCTCGACCGCCGTTCTCTGCTGTCCGCGCGTGTCGCGGTCCGCCCCCGCACACCCTGTCTCGGAGTCGACGCCCGCGGCGTGCCGGGGACGCGCCTGTTTAAGAGGCTCCCGGTCCTCGTTGTGGACATGGACCCGACCGAGCGGTTCAGCGTCGCGGGCCGGACCGCGCTCGTGACCGGCGCGTCGAGCGGCATCGGACGGACAATCGCCGAGCAGTTCGCCGCAGACGGCGCGGACGTGGTCATCTGCTCGCGCGAGCAGGACAACGTCGACCCCGTCGCCGCGGGTATCGTGGAGAGCGAGCGCCCGGGTGATGCGCTCGCCGTCGAGTGTGACGTGACCGACCGCGAGGCAGTCGAGGCGCTCGTCGACGCGACTGTCGAGACGTTCGGCGGTCTCGACGTTCTCGTGAACAACGCCGGCGCGAGTTTCATGGCCGGGTTCGACACCATCAGCGAGAACGGCTGGAAGACCATCGTGGATATCAATCTGCACGGCACCTACCACTGCACGCAGGCCGCGGGCGAGCATCTCGCGGACGGCGGCGGGAGCGTCATCAACCTCGCCAGTGTCGCCGGTCAGCAGGGGGCCCCCTACATGAGCCCCTACGCCGCGGCAAAGGCCGGTATCATCAACCTCACCACCACCCTCGCCCACGAGTGGGCCGGCGACGGGGTCCGCGTGAACTGCATCGCGCCGGGCTTTGTCGCCACGCCCGGTATCGAGTCCCAGATGGGCATCAGCGCCGGCGATGTCGACCGCTCGACCGTCGAGCGCCGGATGGGACTGAGCGAGGAGATCGCCGACGTCGCGCAGTTTCTCGCCAGCCCTGCCGCTTCCTTTGTGCTCGGGGAGACCGTCACCGCCGCCGGCGTTCCCGACATCATGGAATCACCCGACGTGTGAGCAACTGCTCTGTCCGACACACCCCGTCCCGACGTGTGAGGCCCGCTGTCTCCGCCCCGACAGACGTGGCGGCCCGTGTGCCGGTTACTGGTCGGCCTGCGCACGTCGCTGTATCTCCTCGCGGAGCACGTCGCTGACGACGTCACCGTCGGCCTTGCCGCGCAGGGCACCCATACACTCGCCCATCAGCGCCGAGAACGCCCCCATCCCCTCCTCGTGGACCTGTTCGTTGTTTCGCTCGACGACCTCGCGAACGGCCTCGCGGACGGCCCCGCGGTCGGCACTGCCGAGTCCCTCCTGCTCTGCTGCTTCGCCCGCCGACAGGTCGGGGTTCTCCGCGAGTGCCGCGAGCAGGTCCGGAACCCCCTCGGTCGCGAGTTCGTCGGCGACGAGCAACTCGAAGACCTGCCGGAACGCCTCGTCGGTCAGGCGCTCGACGGGCACGTCGTCGCGCCGGAGCTCTGTCACCGTCGATTCGAGCGTGTCGGCCGCGAGTGTCGGGTCGACACCGGTCTCGACGGCCTGCTCGAACAGGGCCACGCGTTCGCCGTAGGCAACCTGCTCGGCCAGTCCCCGGTCGAGACCGTACGCCTCGACGTAGCGTGTCACCTTCTCGGTGAGCAGTTCCGGCCGCTCGATGTCGCCCGCGTCGGGTTCCACCGGCGGAACGTCCGTCTCGGGGTACATCCGCGCCGCACCCGGTAGCGGCCGCAGGTACCGGGTCGTCCCGTCGGTGAGCGCGTCCCGGGTCTCCTCGGGCACACCCTCGATGGCGGTGGCCGCCCGCTCGGCGACGGCGTCGGTTGCGAGTTCGGCCGTTCTCGGGTCGTCGGCGACCAGCGCCACCGCGTCGTCGGGTCCGGCCCCGACGGCCTCGCGCACCGTCTGCACCTCGGCCCCGGTGACGCCGTAGGCCGGCAGTTCGTCGGTGTGGAAGATACCGCCCGCGCCGTGGCGCTTCGCGTGGTCCGCGAACTCGGTTCCGAGTCGCCGGTCGGGCAGTATCTCGCGGCCCACGATACCGTCGAACCCGAACAGCGGCACCGCCCTGACCGCTCCGCCACCGTCGAGTGCCCCGCCGATGACGCCGCTGTCGGTGTCCGCGAAGACCTCCGAGACGTCCCGGGGTTCGCCGACCGACGCACCGCGCTCGTCGAGGCGGTCGGCGATATCGAGCAACGCGACCTGCCGGCGAACCTCGTTGCGGACGATGTCGTCGATATCGTCGAGACTCTGGACGCCCTTTATCTCGACGCGGGCCCCGTCGGCGATGGAGACGTTCACGTCCTGACGGATGGTCCCGAGACCGCGTCTCACCTCGCCCGTCGAGCGCAGCAACATCCCGATGCGCTCGGCGGCCTCGTGGGCCTGCTCGGGGCTCCGGATGTCCGGACGCGTGCCGATCTCGACCAGCGGAATCCCCAGACGGTCGAGGCTGTAGCGCACCCCGTCGTCGGTCTCGGTGACCCGCTGTGCGCTCTCCTCCTCGAGCATGAGGTCCTCGACGCCGACCGGCCCGTCGGAGGTCTCGACGACACCGTCCGTGGCGACCAGCATCGACCGCTGGAACCCCGCGGTGTTCGACCCGTCGATCACGAGCTTCCGCATCACGTGGGCCTGGTCGACCGGCTCCATCTCCAGCAGTGTCGCGATCTCGAGTGTCGTCTCGAGGGCCTCGTCGTCGACACGCCGCGGCGGTTCGTCGTCCTCCTCGACCAGACAGGTCGTGTCGTAGGAGAGATACTCGAACTCCCGGTCGACACGGCTCTCCTCCAGCGCCGCCGCGTCGAGTTCGCCCAGTTCGCTCTTTGTCGGGTGGAGATACCGCGTGAACCGTCGCCTGGAGGCCTCCGGGTCGCGCAACGTCGTCGGGCAGTCACAGAACAGCTTCGTCTCGGTGTCGAGTTGCTGGTGGATCTCCAGCCCCGCAACGAGACCGAGCGCCTCGTAATCGTGCTCGCTCATTGGTGTGCTCTCGGCCACCGAGGGCAAAAAACCCTGCAGGTCCCGGTCGGTTCCCCTGCAACCACCGCTCTGCTCGGTCGGCTACCCGAGGCTGGTGTGTGCAAACGGGCGACACAGCGACCCACCGACCGGAATATTTAACAATCGGACGACGAAAAACCCAGATACCAGAACGCGTGGGGCGTTCCGGCAGTACAGCACTCCGCCCGACATGACAGGGAACAGTTGTTGTCCGTGTCAGCACTCCACGAGCGGTGTCACTGTCTCGCCCTGCAGCGGTTATGGATGATACAACCATGCCGAAGGTAATCGACCCATCGAACAACCTCGAAGTAACAGACGACGATATCGACAACAAGTCCAAAGGCGAGCTGATCAAGCTCGCCGGGAAGCTGCGCGACCGGCGCAACGACCTCAACCAGCTCGCCTCCGAGAAGGCCTCGGAGCGCGACGACCTCAACGCGAAGACCCGCGAGAAGGTCGACGAGGC
>CAYZGA010000050.1:8774-16073 GCA_964477945.1 uncultured Halobacteriales archaeon | reverse complement strand
AGAGGACGCACCAAAGGGGCCGCGGGCAACGAACCTCACCCGACTGTAAGTCGGTCGCGTGCGGTTTCTCCGAATATCTCACCATCCCACAGCGGCGCGACCGAAGCGCTCAGAGCTCGCCTTTTGTGCTCGGGGCGTCGGTCCGGCGGTCGTCGACGCGGGTGGCGTCGTCGAGTGCCCGGGCGAACGACTTGAACAGTGCTTCGACCTCGTGGTGGGCGTTCGCGCCGTCGACACTCGCGTGCAGCGTGAGCCCCGCGTTCGTCGCGAGCGAGCGCAGGAAGTGTCGGGCCATGTAGCTGGTCATCTCGCCGACAGTCTCCTGCGAGAACGACCCCTCGAAGGTGAAAAACGGGCGGCCGCTGACGTCGACGACCACCTCGGCGCACGCCTCGTCCATCGGTACCTGCCGGTCGGCAAACCGGTGAATCCCGCGTTTCTCGTCGAGTGCCTCCTCGAGGGCCTGCCCGAGTGTTATGCCTACATCCTCGACAGTGTGGTGGTCGTCGATGTCGAGATCCCCCTCACACCGGACCGTGAGGTCGAACAACCCGTGTGTCCCAAAGGAGGTGAGCATGTGGTCGAGAAAGCCGATGCCCGTCTCGACGGTCGTCTCGCCGTCGCCGTCGATGTCGAGTGTGACCTGCACGTCGGTTTCGGCCGTTGTTCTGTGGACGGCCGCTGTCCGGTCTGTCATACCTCAACGCTGTGTGTCCGTGCACATGACGGTTGTGCCCGCGAGCACGCGCCCTGCGGGACTCGCCCAGTCTGCCCCGGCAGTAAAGAACTTTATACCGGACCGCGTACGTGATGTATGAGTATCGAACCGGACACCGGGATGATTCTCGCGGGCGTCGTCATCAGCCTCGTCGCTGCGCTAGAACTGTACCCCCTCTGGCGCGGGCAAGAGGAGTGACTCCGGCCGCGTCGCGGACTCAGTTGTCGGCCTGCCGGAGCAGGCTCTTTATTTCGTCGAGTTTGAAATAGATTGCGAGCGCGAGAATCGTTGTCGGCCACAGACCGACGAACTGTCCCCGTTGTTTGTCCTCCTGTGCGTAGTAGTAGTAAAGTGCCAGGGCCACCGACCCCACCGACGCCACCACAGCAGGGCTCAGGCGGCGGCTACCGCCTGTACTGTCCGTTTCACCGTCTGATTCACTCATACCCGCAGTTGGCCCCCCCGCGGTAATAACCTTTTCCACGGTGGTCGACACGAGGATACAGACTGGTAGGCCTGCCGTCTGCCCGGAGCCATCGGGACCCGCACCGGGCGAGCGCGACACCGCAGAGCGCTGACTACCGGTGGACTGTAGTGTGTCGACCCGGTGTTCGAACTATGTCGACGGACCTGCGGATAGTGACACGGGTCGTGCGGCGGCGGTACTACCAGGGCCTGTTTTTCGGTGGCGCTCTCGGACTGGGCGTCGCCGCTGTGCTGTTGCACGCAACGGCGAACCCGGAGATTGCCGAGTCCACGGCAACGTACACCGCACAGCAACGGAGCCACCACCGGACCCTCCTCGACCTCCGGAACTACACCGCACTCAGTGCCGGGCTCTCGCTCGTGGTCTCGTTCTGGCTGTACTACTCGGTCTCCCGACTGCTCGACGGTGACTGACCGCGTCTGCGTCCCCGCGAGTCGCGTCTGTGCGGAGTTGAACGCGCTGTCGACACACCGCTCGCACGTGGTCACACGCTGACCGTGGGTAGTATGAGCCCCACACTCACTCCCAGATGACATGAGCGACTCGGAAGGTGGCCCGAAACAGGTCGACGACCCGAACTACCACACCGCCGCACAGACCTGCGGGTGGACGAGGAACGCGCTCCGGGGAGAGGGGAAATGGTACAACTCTATGGCATCGATTCACACCGCTGTATCCGGATGACGCCGGTGGTGAGGTGCAACGAGCGGTGCGTGTTCTGCTGGCGCGACCACGCGGGTCACGCGTACGAACTCGGCGACGTGGCGTGGGACGACCCGGCGGCGGTCGCAGACGCCTCGGTCGAGTTACAGCGGAAACTGCTCTCGGGGTTTGGCGGCAACGAGTCGGTCCCGCGTGAGCGCTTCGAGGAGTCGATGGAGCCACGCCACGTCGCTATCTCGCTGGACGGCGAACCGACGCTGTGCCCGTGCCTACCGGAACTCATCGAGGAGTTCCACGACCGCGACATCACCACCTTTCTGGTCTCGAACGGCACCAACCCGGAGGTGCTCGACGAGTGTGAGCCGACACAGCTGTACGTCTCGGTCGACGCACCGGACCGGCGGACCTTCGACGCGACGGTAAAGCCCGTCGAGGACGACGCGTGGCCGACCCTGATCGAGACACTCGACGTGCTGACAGGGAAAGACGGGACCCGGACGGTCGTCCGGACCGCGACTCGATGCCCGACCACGACGAGGTGGTCGCGTTCGCCGAGCGGATGCGGTCGTTCCTGTCACACGACGAACTCAAGCAGGTGCCGGCCTCGCGGGTGGCGATGCTCGCCCGCGACAGCGACACCTGGGTTCCGAAACTGCAGAAAGACAGCGCGTTCTGGGACCGAGACCCCGTTGCCGAGTGACCGGCCCGCCCCGAACGCCGGCAGACCGGTCAGTCGAACTCGGTCAGCGAGTGCTGGCCCTCGCTCGGTTCCCCGTCGTCGGTCACTGGCCCGTCTGTCGGCGTGCCGTCGCCTGCCCACTCGGCAAGGGAGGGCTGTTCTTCGTCGGCAAACGACAGATTCGAGACGCGGACGCCGAGTTTGCGGACCGGGTCACCCCCGAACTCGTCGAACAGTTCCAGCGCGACCTGTTCGAGTAGCGCCCGGTCCTCGACCGGTCCGGGGAGCGACCGGGCGCGGGTGTTGACATCGAACGGCGGGGTGACAACCTTGACCCCGATCGTCCGGTAGAGCACGCCACGACCCGCCGCGCGACCGGCGACGGCGTCGGCGAGGGTCCGGAGGCGCTCGCGCTGTGTCGGGGGGTCGGTGGTCGCCTCGGTGAACGCCGACTCCCGGGAGAGACTCTTCGGGCGGCCGCGGGGCTCGACATCGCGGTCGTCGTCGCCGCGGGCGAACCGGTGGACCCGTCGTCCTCGTTCACCGAAGCGTTCGACGAGCACGGACGGGTCCGCGGTCGCCAGGTCACCGGCCGTCTCGATACCCATCTCGCGCAACTCCGCCGCTGTGACGGGACCGACCCCGTGGACCGCCTCGACATCGAGTGGTTCGAGAAAGCCCTCCAACGCCTCGGGTTCGACCAACACCAGTCCGTCGGGTTTGTCGTGGTCGCTCGCGATTTTCGCGGCGCTCATCGTCGGCGCGACGCCGACACTCGCGGTGACACCCACCTCGTCGGCAACCGCGGCCCGCAGTTCGCGGGCGAACGTCCTGACATCGTCCCAGTCGGTCCGGTCAGTGATATCGAGATACGCCTCGTCGATGCTCACCTCGCGGACGGTGTCGGCCCGCCGGTGGAGCAGGTCCCTGACCTCGCTTGCGACCGACTCGTAGTAGGACATGTCGACCGGACGGTAGTAGCCGGCCTCCGCGACCGGGTGGTCCGTCCCGGCGACATCTACCTTCCGCGGGAGCAGGTCGAGTGCCGTCGAGATAGCCATCGCGCTCTCGACACCGAACGCGCGGGCCTCGTAACTCGCCGTCGCCACCGCGCCGCTGTCGGTCCCGGGTTCGTACCCCATCCCGACGACGACCGGTTCACCGCGCAGGGCGGGTTCGCGCAACCGCTCGCAGGCCGCGTAAAAACAGTCCATATCGACGTGTGCGACGATCTGGTCGGTGTCGGACGTGCCCGGCAACCGGGTGCTCCGTCCCATACATGATGGTCGCGTCTCGACGTATTAAACTCCTCCCGGCGACGCCACATCCCGCCCGGTCGGGACGACCCGCACTCCGAACGCTTTTCTCCGCGACCGGCAACCCTCCGGTATGGGACGTGGCGACCTCCACGAGGTGACCGCCGCCGACGCGCCGGAGCTGTACTACGTGGACGTGGGGCTGTTCGACACATCCGGGTACGGGTCGGTGTACCTGCTCGACGGCGAGGAGCCGGCGCTCGTCGACACCGGGACCGGGCACAGCTACGAGGTGGTGCTGGACGCGATGTCGACGCTCGGTATCGCCCGGTCCGACCTCGCCGGTATCCTCCTGACACACGTCCACCTCGACCACGCGGGTGGTGCGAGTCCGCTCGCCGCGGCCTGCCCGAACGCCGACGTGTACGTCCACGAGTCGGGTGCACAGTTTCTCCGGGACCCCGAGCGCATCTGGGCCGGCACGAAGGCGGTTCTCGGCGACCGCATCAGCTACTACCGCGAACCGGACCCCATCCCCGGCGACCGCATCGTCGCACTCGGTGACGGTGAGAGCCTGGACCTCGGGGACCGGACCCTCGATGTCCACCGCGCACCCGGGCACGCCTTCCACCAGGTCGTCTACTACGACCGGACGAGCGACGGTGTCTTCACCGGCGACGCCGCCGGCGTGTACGTGCCTGCGCTCGACCGGGTGCGACAGACCTCGCCGCCACCGGGGTTCGACCTGCCGGGCTGTCTCGACGACGTGGCGATGCTGGAGAAGCTGGGACCGACGGCACTGTACTACGGCCACTTCGGGGACCAGCCGACCGGTGACCGCCTCGCGAACTACCGGGAGCGGCTCCGGTCGTGGGTCGAGGCAGTCGCGAGCAAGCGCACGGAACTCGACGACGACGATGCCGTCGCGGACTACTTTGCCGAGCGTGCCGACACCGACGGCGTCTGGACCACCGAACACGCCCGCGGCGAGGAACGGATGAACGTCGCGGGTGTCCTGCGGTATCTCGACGAGCGACCCGGCGACTGACCGTCGAAGACGGTGCCAGGGCGAGCAGGCATGGCCGCGTCCGCCGGAACGGTATGCCACGAGCACACCGGCGGGCCGACCGGACAGCCGTGGTCGACCACTTTCACCCCGCGGTTGCCGAACTTTTTATACAATCGGGAACCAAGCCCGGTATGTCTCCCACCGAAAACAGAGCGGAGACAGTGAGAACACGATGACAGACACCGATTTGCGTACACAGGCAGTAGAGATACACGAGCAGTTTTCCGACCAGCTCGACGTTACGGTCGACGAGGTGGAACAGCGCCTCGACACGCTGGTCAACGAGTACACAGTTCCGCTGAGCGAGGCACGCCGGAGTGTCACCAGCACGTACCTCAACGAGGCGGGGATGGACCGCGACGACCTGATGGGGACCGGCGGCGAGACGACCGTTGCCGATATCGACAGTCCCGAGGAGTGGATCGACATCACGGCGAAGGTCGTCGACCTGCGAAACCCGGACAGCGACGCGATCGCACAGGCCGGCACGCTGGGCGACGAGACGGGCACGGTGGACTTCGTGTCGTGGTCGAAATCCGACCTCCCCGCGCTCGAAGAGGGCACAGTGTACCGTCTGGGCAACGTCGTCACCGACGAGTACGAGGGTCAGTTCTCGGTGAAGCTCAACAGCACGACCACCATCGAGCAGGTCGACGAGGACTTGGAGGTCAGCAACGACGACACCGAGGTCGAAGGGGCGCTCGTCGACATCCAGTCGGGGTCGGGGCTGATCAAGCGCTGTCCGGAGGCGGACTGCACGAGGGTTCTCCAGAACGGTCGGTGTGCCGAACACGGCGAGGGCGAAGGCGAGTTCGACCTCCGGATAAAGGGTGTCGTCGACGACGGCACGGCCGTTCAGGATGTCATCTTCGACCGCGAGATGACCGAGCGCCTGACCGGTATCAGCCTCGAGGACGCCCGGGAGATGGCGATGGACGCGCTGGACACGTCGGTGGTGGTCGAGGAGATGACCGAGCGCCTGCTGGGCCGGTACTACCGGGTGACCGGGCCGGACTTCGGCCGGTACGTGCTAGCAGACGAGGTGACCGAGCCCGAACAGCCGGACCACGAGGCAGTCCTTATCAAAGCGAGGTCGATATAATGGCGAGTTCACCAACCCGCGAGGTCGCACGGCGCGTGTTCGCACGCGAGTTCAACGACGCAACGTACACGTTCAAGGAGAGCGAGGACGACCTCGCGCCGATGTACGCGCTCCTGCCGACGGGCGAGCGCGCGAACCGGGTGTTCGTCGTCGGCACGCTCACACAGACAGAGGATGTCGGCCAAGACTCGGAGATTTGGCAGGGGCGCATTGTCGACCCCGACGGCGGGACCTTCTTTACATATGCCGGTCAGTACCAGCCCGACGCCGCGTCGGCGCTGCGCGAACTGGAACCGCCCGAGTACGTCTCCGTTGTCGGCAAGCCCGACACGTTCGAAACCGACGACGGTTCGGTGAACGTCTCTATGCGCCCCGAGTCCATCACCGCCGTCGACGAGGCGACGCGCAACCGCTGGGTAGTCGAGACCGCCGAGCGCACGCTCGAACGGGTCGAGCGCTTCGACGACGGCGGCGAGTACGCACAGATGGCCCGCGAGGAGTACGACCTGCCGGTCGAGAACTACCGGCGGGTAGCCGTCGAGGCACTCGAGAGTCTCGACTCCGAGCGCGTGGAGTCGACCACAAACTGACCCGAGCCCCGGCTTGTCGACACAGCAGTTTCGGTACTGACACCCGGCGCGAGACTACCCGGACCGGTCACCGTCCCCGTTCCAGTCTATCCAGTCGAGTTCCCAGCCACGTCGACGGCGTTCGTCGCGGCGTGCGCGCTCGCGCTCCTCGCGGCGGGTCCGGTTGCGTTCGACCGTATCGGCGCGTTCACCCTCGACCAGCATCGGCTCGAACGCACACCCGCCCAGTCGTGTCGTCGTGCCGTCCGGTTCCACCACCGAGAGAGACTGGTCGTGGGTCCCGAGCGGCATCACGAGTCGTCCGTCGTCGGCAAGTTGTGCGAGCAGCGCCCCGGGCGGGTTGACCGCGGCTGCTTCGAGCAGGATGCGGTCGTAGGGTGCGTACTCGGGCAGGCCGTCGGCCCCGTCACGGCGGTCCACCAGCACCGCCTCGTGGCCGGCATCCGCGAGGTTGCCCCGCGCCTCGACAACCAGCCGACGGGTGATATCCACCGCGTGCACCCGCTCGGGACCGACAATCTCGGCGACCACCGCCGCGGTGTAACCCACGCCCGCGCCGACGACCAGCACCGAGTCGTCGGGGTCGACCGCGAGCGGCTCCAGCAGGCGGGCGACGGTGCTCGGTGCGAGCACGCGCGTCCCGAAGCGCTCGAACGACCGGTCGGCGTACGCGTTCCGTCCGTCGGGCACGAACGCCTCGCGCGGGACCGACCGCATCGCGACCGAGACGCTCTC
>CAYZGA010000050.1:0-8674 GCA_964477945.1 uncultured Halobacteriales archaeon | reverse complement strand
GCTCGTCGACGACGAGCTGTCCCCCCGGGTCGACAGTCGCCTCGAAGTTCACGTCGACGGACACGAGCCGACCGGTTTCCGTGTTCACGACCGCACGAACCCTCGACTCGTCGACCTCCGTGAGCCGGTCCGGACGGAGGGTCGTGTCGGTGAACGCGAGCGCGCTCTGCCGGTCTGTCAGTTCGAGTGTCGTCTCGTTACCGCTGGTCTCGACGCGCTCCCAGCCTGTCACCACCGGGAGTTCCCCGACGATGCTCAACGCGGCCGGGTTCGCCGCCCATCTGAAGTAGTTCGGTGGGGTGTGCGGGCCGCCCGTGTCCACCGCGTCGGTGTCGTCGGTGAGCAGTCGCCGGAGTGCACCGGTCAGACCCTCGTCCGTGCCCACGGTCTGTGTGCCGGTCGAGAGGTAGGACACGCCGAACTCGGAGCCCGAGTCGACGCGCAACCGCCTGTCCGCGCGGTCGACCTGGAGCGTGGCCTCGAGTCCCTGGTCGGCCCTGGGGGTTCCGGCCCACTCGAGTGTGTAACTCCCGTCGAGGGTGTTCGCCACCGCCGTCGCGTACATCTCGTCGGGGTCGTCGCCGAGTGGGTCGGGCGTGTCCATCGGCCGCAGTTCGGTCATCCGCGCCGCCCCGGCGACGGTCACCAGACTCCCGACCAGCAACACGACGACCGCGACGCGTCCGACCGACACCGCCGCGGCGGGTTCCCGGGACGGGGACTCGCCGGTGACCGACCGACGGACCGTCCGGAGGTCCGCGAGCACCGCAACCGCGAACGGGGGCGTGACAAACACCACAGTGAGGAGACCGACGACCAGAAAGAACAGTCCCGCCGACTCCGCCGCGAATCCGACGGGGGTGGCGACCGCAACCGCCAGCACGACGCCGACGGCACCGAGCAGGTTCACGCCGGGAACGGCGACCCCCTGCTTGCGGACCCCGGCGACGCCGAGTGCCGCGGCCCGGCGGAGTCCGAGCCCCTCGGAGACACCGGCGACGACCAGTCCGGGGAACGTCCACGCGAGCGCTGTCCCGGCAATCAACCCGACGACCGGCCACACCAGCGAGACAAACGGCTGACGAATCCCGCTCCTGACCCCGTACAGCACCGCCTGCACGGACGTGTCGACGAGGACGAACACCCCGAGACCGGCCGCGACCGCGAACAGGTGGCCCACCACCGCGACGACGACCAGTCGCGGTACGACCCGCCCCGGCGTGTCGACGGCGTACCGGCGGCGCTCGTCGAGCACGCGGGTCCGGAGTCCGGGGGCCAGGAGACCGATACCGACGACTGCGACGACCGGGGGGGTCAGCAGGTACAGGAACGGGTGGACGGCCCTGCCCAGGCCGACCCGGAGTGTCACCTCCACGGCGGCGACGACGGCCACGACCTGGAGGAGTCTGCTACTGTCGAGGGCTGTCCCGAACGGAGGGCGGGCCATCTCTCCGGTGGTAAGCCCCCGGGGTACATGAACGAACCGACAGACACGACGCCAGTTCGACGGCGAACATGGCCGGACCGTGTGGCTTGACCGGGGACGTTCCGGCTGTCCCCGGACAGGTCGGCCAGTCGGTTAAACGAGTAGCCAAACAGAGGTACGCCAGAGACGATACCGAGCGGCAGCGGGGCCGGCGACAGGTCCGCGAGCAGCACCGTCGAGACGGCTGTGCCGGTGGCCGCAGACGAGATGAGCAGGTTCGAGTGGACGAGAGACGGGACACCCGCGGTCAGCACGCCCCCCCGGTGGCCCCGCTCCGTGTGCTGCATATCCCCTGGCACCGTCGCCGTTCAGCCCCAGACTTCGGGTGCGAAGTCGGGGTGGACCCGCCGCGTCCGGCGGTCGATACCGTCGATGCGGTCGCGGTCACGCTCGTCGAGCGAGACCGAGAGACTCTCCCAGTTGTCACGGATGTGGGTCTCGCTCGTTGCTTTTGGAATCGGCGTGATACCGTGTTCGCGGAGCCACGCGAGCGCGACCTGCGCCTCGCTGGCCCCGTGTTTCTCCGCGACTGCGCCGAGCGTGGGGTCCGAGAGCACCTCACCGCGGGCCAGCGGCGAGTACGCGACGAGTTCGACACCCGTCTCCGCGGCGTGTGCACGGAGCTCTCGCTGTGGCAGGAACGGGTGGAGTTCGACCTGATTGGCGAACACGCCGGCGTCGAGCAGCTCCCGTGCCCGGTCGACGTGGTCGGGTTCGAAGTTGGAGACACCGATCCGGTCGACCAGGCCTCGCTCGTGGAGTCGGTCGAACGCGGCCAGCGTCGTCGCGGGGTCGTACTCGCCGGCCGGCCAGTGGACGTACAGCAGGTCGACGTAGTCGGTCCCGAGTCTGTCCAGGCTCTCCTCGGCCGTGGTCACCACCGCGTCGGCGTCGAGGTTGGTTATCCAGATCTTCGTGGCGAGAAATACCTCCTCGCGGGGGACGGTGGCGGCGTCGATACCCTCGCCGACTGCGCGCTCGTTCCGGTATATCTGTGCGGTGTCGACGTGTCGGTAGCCCATCTCGAGCGCTCGCCGGACACTCTCGCGACACTGGTCGTGGTCGTCGTTCTGCCAGGTTCCGAGACCGAGCATCGGCATCCCGTCGGCGGTCGGCACGTCGTCTGGTGTCAGCATACCCCGACTTCGGCTGTGGCAGTCAAAGCGGTTTGGAACTCCGGTCGAACACCACAACGGTGATTGGCACGGCCACCAAGCGAGCGTATGGTTCTCGGGGTTGTCGTCTCGCTCGTCGCCGGTGCCGTGTTCGGACTCGCGCTGGCGGCCCCACCGGGTCCGATGAACGCCGTCATCGCAGAGGAGAGTGTCGTCCGCGGGTGGGTCGCCGGGTTCCGGGCCGGACTGGGTGCGATGAGTGCCGACATCGTCTTTTTCCTGCTCGCGCTCGCCGGACTCGTGACCGTCGTGGAGCGGTACCCCGGGGTGCGCGCCGCGATGGTGACGGTCGGCGGACTGCTGATGCTGTACTTTGCCGTCGATGCCGCGCGGAGTGCTGGCGAGACACTCACCGGCGATACCGACGGCGACGGTGGCCGCGGGTTCTCGAAGGCGTTCGTCCTCGGGCTGACCAACCCGTACCAGATTCTGTTCTGGCTGACCGTCGGCGTCGGCCTGCTCGACCCCGGTCAACTGGACGTGCTCGCGCAACTCCCGGTGGTCGGTGACAGCCTCGCCGGGGCTGTCGTGGTACAGACAGGGAGCGTCGCGCTCGTGGTCGGGCTGTTCGGTGGGGTACTGGTCTGGATCCTCGGCTTTCCGGCGGCACTCGTGGCCGCCGGCCGCCGGGTCGAGTCTGCCGTGCCGGTGGTCGCCGGGGCGAGCGCGCTCGTGCTCGCCGGGTTCGGTCTCCTCTTTCTCCGGGACGGCCTACTCGCGCTCGGATGATTCGATGTCGATTCCAGCAACCTCGGTGTCGAGCCACTCCTGGAACCACCTGACCCGCGTGAGCCGCCGGTGTGCGATGTCGCCGGCCGTCTGACTCCGGACCCGTTTCTCGGCCTCCTTGCCACGTTCGAGCACCCGGCCGACCATCGTCGCCGCGTCCATGTGCGTGCGGGACTCGTAGCCCATCCGGAGCATCATCAGCACGGCCCCGTTCGCGCCGACCTTGTCCAGCAGGTCCGCCTCGATGAGACACTGTGTTTCGAGTGATACCTCGGCGAGGTCACCCTGGTGTGAGTGCTCCCGAACCGACCGGCACACCTGGTCGACGAACGTCTGCGGGAACTCGGTGTGTGTCTCCAGGTACTCGCGTGCGATGCGAGCCCCGGCCTCGGCGTGGCGGTCCTGTTCGACCTCTAATTTCGCCACGTCGTGAAACAGCGCCGCGACGCGAGCCACGTCGACATCTGCCTCCTCGCCGCGGGCGATCTCCGCCGCGAGGTCGACCACGTTGCGGATGTGGTTGAACCGGTACTCCGCGGAGTGCCAGGGGTACCAGCGCATCCGGCCGCCGTCGTCCTCGGTGGCGACACTCGCCTGCAGATAGTCGCGGACGAACTGCTCCATCGCCGCAAACTCCTCGTCGGAGACAGGTGGCTCGCGTATCTCAACACCCACAGCACCACCTCCGGACCGAACGTGTGTTGCTCATCTTGTATGTGTGAACGCCGTTCGATTCTTTAGCTTCTTCGGTTCTGGTGCGTACGACCGCGAAATCGGCGAGTTCCTGCTGTTGGCGCTGGGACACCCGGTGACCGCGCGCGGGCAATCTGTCGACCACCGACCGGACAGACACGCTGCTGTCCGGCCAACTGGCGGGGGGTCTACCGCGCTCTCGGCCCCACACGCTGCCCGCATACCGTGGGAGGGCGGTCCAATCAGGGGGTAGTTTTATCTGATGTCGTGTGTTCAGTTCACATGGGAGACTAGATATGCCACAGGACGAGGACCGCAACTTCGCACTCAGAACCCAGAGCGGTGACGAGGAGAGCGTCTTCTCGGGCAAGACACCCAGACAGGCCGCACTGAAGGCGGCCCGGCGACTCGACCCCGCGGAGTCCGAGGAGGCCGCAGAGACCGAGGAGATCCGACTCCGGGAGAAAGGTGAACACAAGCTCCACATCTACGAGGGCTGGGCCTGGGAGGAGGAGGCACCCGACGACAAGCCAAACTGGATGCCCGAGGAGATCACGAAGGGGAACGTCTCGAAGAAAGGCGTCGAACACATCGAAGAGATCTGAGACTGTCGGCTGTACGCCCATGGCACAGTTCGGCACCCCGGGTGCCGAATCGTTCCACGAAGGTACAGCCGACAGTACGAGCGGCCACCTGCCACCGAGTCGACGGGAGCGCGCCCCCTGCGTGTTCGTGCAGCGGTAGCGGGGCCACCCGCTCGTCCGCTCACGGCCCGCGAGTGCCCGCTCACCCGTCGAGAACTGTCTCCGGGCGGAGTCGGGACAGTCGCATCGCGTTGCCGGTCACACCGAGGCTCATCCCCATGTCGCCGACGAGGACGGCGACGGCGACGGTGACGTAGCCCAGCGGGACCCCGACCGCGAGCAGGAGTTTCACGCCGAGACTGCTCCAGATGTTCTGCCGGATGACACCCCGGGCACGGCGGGCGAGCGTGTACAGGTACGGGACTGTCCGCAGGTCGTCGCCCATCAGGGCGATGTCGGCGGTCTCGATTGCGGTGTCGGTGCCCGCGGCACCCATCGCGACGCCGACAGAGGCGGCCGCCAGCGCGGGTGCGTCGTTGACCCCGTCACCGACCATCGCCACCGCGCCGTGCTCGCGCTCCAGTTGCTCGACCGCGGCCACCTTCTCGTCCGGGAGCAACCCGGCACGGTACTCGTCGAGTCCGAGTTCCTCGGCGACCGCCCGGGCGGTTCCCTCGTTGTCACCCGTGAGCATCACGAGCGGTGCGACACCGCGCTCCTGTAACACCTCGATTGCCCGCTTCGCCCCGGGGCGCACCTCGTCTGCGATTCCGAGAATCCCGGTGACCTCGGTCTCCGTTCCGACCAGCACGACCGTCTTGCCCTCACCCTGGAGACGCTCGACCGTCTCGCGGTCGGCCGGCGGGAGCGGGTTCTCGGGACCGTCGCCGTCCGGACCGAACAGCGCGGGCTTGCCGGCGTAGCACGTCCGGCCGTCGACGACGCCACGCACCCCCCGGCCCGGGAGCGCCTCGAACCCGGACACCTCGGGGAGTGTCAGGTCCTGCGCTGTCGCCCGGTCGATAACCGCCTCGCCGACCGGGTGTTCGCTCCCGCGTTCGAGCGCGCCGGCCTGCCGGAGCAGGTCGCGCTCGGTCGCCACACCGACCGGGACAACGTCGGTCACGGTCAGGTCACCGCTGGTGAGCGTGCCGGTCTTGTCGAACGCGATGGCGTCGACCTCCCCCATCGCCTCCAGATGTGTGCC
Organism: uncultured Halobacteriales archaeon; assembly: GCA_964477945.1. Taxonomy (GTDB): domain Archaea; phylum Halobacteriota; class Halobacteria; order Halobacteriales; family Haloarculaceae; genus Halovenus. Next base: position 2,800 of record CAYZGA010000050.1, on the reverse strand, counting down.
ACCTTTGACCAGAACACCGTTGCGTGCGGCGGCCGTGACACTGGAGGCGACACTGACCGGCGTCGAGATGACAAAGGCACAGGGACAGGCGATAACGAGCAGTGTCAGCCCCCGAACGAACCACGTCAGCGGGTCACCGGCGACGGTGTGTGTCAGACTCGCGACAGTAACGGTGGCGCTCCCGTCGACCAGCAGCGGCGGCACCGCGGCGGTCAGCACCGCGAGCACCACCACCGCGGGTGTGTAGTACCCGGCAAAACGGTCGACAAACTGCTCGGTCTCTGTTGTCTTCCCCTGTGCCTCGCCGACCAGGTCGATGATGCGGGCGAGTGTCGTTCCGCCGGCGTCTGTTGTCGCCTCGAGTTCGAGATAGCCCGACTCCGCGAACGTGCCCGCGTACACCTCGTCACCGGGTCCTCTGTCGACCGGCACACTCTCGCCGGTGATGGGCGACTGGTCGACCGCGCTCTCGCCCTCGCGGACCACCCCGTCGACGGGGACCTTCTCGCCCGGTCGGACGACCACCGTGTCACCGACCTCGACCTCGTCGACGGGCACCGTCTGTTCCGCGCCGTCGCGCCTGACCGTCGCCGCCTCGGGCGCGAGCTCCAGCAGTTCCCGCATCGAGTCGCGCGTCTGGTCCATCGCGTACTGTTCGAGCAACTCCGCAACCCCGAAAAGCACCGCGAGCGTCGCCGCCTCCACGTACAGTCCGACACCCGTCGCGGCGATAATCGCCGTCCCCATCAGCAGGTCGATGTCGAGACTGCGGGCGCGCGCCGACCGGTACCCGCTCCGGACGACCGGCAGTCCTGCCGCAGTCGTCGCCGCCAGCAACGCCACATCCGCGACTGTGAGCGCGAGCGGCGTCCCGAGTTCGACGTTCACCCCTCCGAGGACGAACGCCAGCGCGAGTCCGACGGTCAGAAAACCCGCCCCGATCCAGGTGGCGAGTGCCCGCCTGCTCGTCCACACCTCGGACGGCGGCGCGACGTCGACACCACCGCCCGCCTCTGTCGACGTGACCTCGTACCCCGCCCGCTCGATGGCCGAGACCACCGCCGCCTCGTCGGCCTGCCCCGCGTCGTAGCCCACACTGACCACACCTGTCGTCGGTCGCGTGTCCACCGCCGCCACACCATCGACGCGGCCGAGACTCCGCTCCACCTTCCCGGCACACGAGGAACAGTCCATCTCCGGCACGGAGAACCTGACTGCCCGCTCGCCGCCTCCCGCGGTCGCCGACTGTCCGTCTGTCATCACCCCCGTCTACGGCGACCGCGTCTATATCACTTTATTGGAGTACTCCAATCCGTCGTTTGGATATATCCGAACACCCGGCGGTTCGGACTCGCTCCGGTGACCGGGTTACAGCGACGTCGGCACGCCCTCGGGTGACTGACTGTGCTGTGTGTACCGCTCGGCGAGGTGTGCCTCGGCGCGGCGGAGGCGGTACGCGAGCGTCGACCGGGGGACGTCGAGTATCTCGGCCAGGTCGCCGAGGTCGACCTCGCGGGGGGTCTCGTAGTAGCCGTGGTCGACCGCCGCCCGGAGCGTTGCCTCCTGTTCCGGTGGCAGCTCCCCGGTTCCCGCACCGGTGCCGGTGGCGGGCGAGGTGACCTCGGTCAGTCGGCCGATGTCGATGGTGGCACAGTCCTCGACGGCGGCCTCGAGCGCGTCGAAAAAGCCCCGCACGTCGCCGCCGGGGTGGATGATGCGCCAGGTGTACTCGCGTCCCTCGTGGCGGGTCTCGAACAGTGCGCCCGCGCCGAGGTGGTCGAGCGCGATGTGGGGCACCGACGCGCAGGCCGGGGTGCGCTCCCAGTAGGAGTAAAGCACCAGTCGCTCGTCGCCGTGTTCGAGCACCTGCGTCCGCTGGGTGGCCCCGCAGTGGTCGGTCGCCAGGCAGTCCGCGTAGTAGTCGGCTGTCAGAAACGCCTCCTCGACGGCGTCGAGCGCCGCCGGCGACCCGGTGGCGTGGTCGACCCGCCAGAGTCGCTCGGGGGTGGCGTGCAGCGACAGCGACCGGATGGCCGCGTCGGGATACTCCGCGAGCGTCTCCGCCACCGCGTTACAGCCGGGTTCGTAGGTCAGGGTAAAGGACAGTTCACGCATACCTGCACTACGTCGGGGAGCAGTTTATATCTCGGCACACGCCGCCCAACGGGCCGACACCACTAACTGTCGGTCGGTCCTACCGGAGGGCATGAGCGATACAGACCAGGCGCAGGCGGGCACGCCCGACGGGCAGGGACCCGTCGAGATCGACCCGGAACTCGCGCGCCACCTCGAGAACAAGCGCGAGGAACTGTTCGAGAAGTTCGAGATCCCCGACGGGTTCCCGCCGGAGGTCCTCGACGAGGCCCGGGAGCGGACCGAGGATGTCGAGGCGGAGATTCGGGCGGAACTCGACGAGCGCGAGGACCTCCGTGACCTGACGACGTGGACCACCGACCCCATCGACGCGCAGGACTTCGACGACGCGCTCTCGGTCGAGGAACGCGATGACAGCTACGTCCTGTGGGTCCACATCGCCGACGTGAGCCACTACGTCCACCCCGACACCGCGATGTGGTCGGAGGCACGCGACCGCGGGAACACGGTCTATCTCCCCGGGTACACGGTGCACATGCTCCCGCCGATTCTGGCCGAGACGGTCTGCTCGCTGGTCCCCCACGAGGACCGACTGGCCCACACCGTCGAGATGCACCTCGACAAGGCGGACCTCGGCTACGACGAGATCAACATCTACAAGTCGGTCATCCGGAGCGACGCCCGCCTGACCTACACCGAGTGCGAG
>CAYZGA010000049.1:2597-16660 GCA_964477945.1 uncultured Halobacteriales archaeon | reverse complement strand
GCCAGCTCGGGACGAAACACCGGCGCTGGGACACGGTCGTGCTGGAGTGTGACCCGGCCGGACTCGCCGAGCGGGCCCGGTTTGGCGGGGAGCGGCTCGACAGCGACCTGCTCGGTGTCGTCCGGCACGCACCCGCCGAGTGGGCGTGGTACCGCGACGCCCTGCCAGAGCCGGACTACCCCTGGCGGTACGTTCGCGAGGCGGTCACCCGGGCCGCCGAGCGCGGTGTCGTCGAACGCCGGACCCGCGGTGGACGGGTCCAGCTCCGGCGCAGGTGGTCGTATCCCGACTGGGTCCGGCGGGTGGTCGCAATCGAGAACAAACCCGACATGGACGCGAGCGCGGCACGGGACCTCGCGAGACAGCTCCAGCAGGATGTCGCGCTCGCGCTCGCAGACGAGGTGTGGGTGGGAACCCGCGCCGACCAGGAGACACGGGTCCTGCTGGCCGACGCGCCGGTCGAGGCGGGTATCCTCGCGGTCGACACGGGCGAGCGGGGCGCGAGCGCGGCACGGGCAGTCTGGCACCCGCGTCGGCTGTCGCCCGAGGAACCGGGCACCCGCATCGTCGACCGACCCGATGGCGGCACACACGACGACTCGGCGTGGCGCTTCGAGTACGCGAGCGCCGACTGGAAGGAGCGAAAGCGGCTCGAGATCGCCGAGCGGGCCTACGAGCGTGGCTGGCGTGCCTACGTGGAGTCGATGCGACCGGACTGCCGGCAGTTCGAACTGCGCCCGACGGCGGCCGTTGCCCGGCCGTTCTGCCCGGCAAAGGGCCGCCACCAGTCACCCCGCGAGTGCTCCGGCTCCTGTCCGGAGTTCGAACCGGAGCCGCCGACCTGGCGACAGGGTGACTGGCCGATCGACGGCGGCCCGGGTGCCGGTGTCAGGCGGCTCCTCGAACGCCAGCGGTCGAGACACCGACCCGACCCGCCTGACGCGGACGACAACCGACCGGACAGCGGGTGAGGCGGCTCCCGAGCCAGGGTGACGACCGACCCGTGAGAGGCGTCGCGGCCGGTCTCTCACCGGTCGGGGTTCAGTGCCGCGGAGAGCGAGGGGATATTGACCTCCTCCATCTGCTCGACGTACCCCCAGTCGTTCTCGTCCCACTCGGGGGTGACCCCGGAGACGTGGGTGAGTGGCTCGGCCCGCTCGGCGCTGCTGTCCTCGATGAGCACGTCCACGAGTTGCGGCAGGTCCTCACCGGGCCGGGCGGACTCGAAGGGGTCGTACAGCACGGTGTCGATACCGTTCGTCTCGACTAGGTCGACCAGGTCTGCGATGTCGCTACTGGAGACACTCTCGTTTGGCGAGACGCCGGTGGGTGTCACGAGCTCGAACCCGTAGCGCTGCTCGATGTACTGGTAGGAGTTGTGACCGGCGAAGACGGCGACATCGAGCTCAGCATCGGTGACCACCCCTTCGAGTTGCTCGTCGACCGCCGCGAGCTCGGCCCGGTAGGTCTCGGCGTTGGTCCGGTACGTCTCGGCGTTGTCGGGGTCGTGGGCCGCGAGCGCGTCGGCGATGGTCCCGACCATCTCGCCCGCGAGCACGGGGTCGACCCACGCGTGGGGGTCGAACGACCCCGGGGAGCCCTCGTCGTACGCCTCGACGACGGTCACCCGTGCGGGGTCACCGGCGGTCTCCACGACCAGTTCGTCGCCGTCGTAGATCTCGAACACCAGAGCCGTCTCGCCGGGCGACTCGCCGCGCAACAGAACGTGGTCGCCGCGGGACTCGATGTCGAGCACGCTCCGGTCTGCCCCCTCGACGAACCGGACCTCGGCCCGGAATCGCTCGTCCTCGCCGAGCGGGGCCGCAATCCCCTCGTCGCTGGCGTGCGGAACGATCACCTCCAGCGGGACCTCGTCGCCGACGGCAACGTCCGGCGGGCCGCCGTGCCAGTGCCCCCGGTCGCTGTGCCACCGACCCTCCTGCTGGTCGGTGCGGCGGTCCCATATCTGGAACTCGCCGAGTGCGAGTTCGTCGCGGGTGAACTCCCGGTCGGAAACGGGTTCCGGCGGGTCGTCGGCCCCGTCGAACGGCAGCAGTCGCGGCCCCAGTCCGTCGAGCGCGTCGACGAGGAGCACCTCGTCGGCGTAGTCACGAGCAAGGGCGTCGGCCGCGTCGACCGCCCACTGGAACTCCGGGGTGTCGAGGTAGACAAACGCATCTGTTCCGACGATCCGCGGGACGATATCGCTGTCCGGCGTCCAGCCGTGTCCCATCTCGCCTGCCTCGACCGGCGTCTCGAAATTCATCGCCTCTCCGCCGACGGTATCCGCCCAGTCCCAGAGCGCGTAGAGCGCGGCGTACCCGTCCGGGTCCTCACCGCCGACGCCCAGCGTGCCCAGACACCCGGCCAGTGCCCCCGCGACCGCTCCCGCTCCGGCCTGCAACACGTTCCGCCGTGTCGGGCTCATACTCCCGCTTTCGCCCGTCCGGTGAAAAGTATTATTATTCTATCCGGGTTTTTTAATAACGCGCGGATTTTGGTCGGGGGGCGTGCCGGCGTCGGCTGTCGGTAACCCGGCAGAGTAGTGCGAGCGCAGAAGAGCTCCTCAGCGGTCGGTGTCGAGTCGTTCGGCGAGTTCCGAGAGACGCTGGGTCTGCTGTTCGAGCAGTTCGCTCTGCCGGTCGACGGCACGGGTCAGCTCCCGCACCCGCTGTTCGAGCGCGTCGACGTCGGTCTGTGACTGGTCGCGCCCGGTCGTCTCCCCTGGCGACCGGTCACCGCCTGCCCGGTCCGCTGCCGGGCCGCCGCCTGTCGGGTCGTCGACCGGCCTGGCACGGTCCGGGTCACCGGTCGGGTCGCTGTCCCGGGGTCCGGTGGCGTCGGCGGTGGTCGGTTCGAGCCAGTCGTCGCGCGCAACGGCGGCAGCGGTGTCGACACTGTCGCCGGACCCGGACTCATCGGAACTCTCGATGAGCGGAGAGATATTGTCGTCGAGAACGATCGAGGAGTCCGGTGCGGGGTCCTCGGCGGCCGGGCCGAACTCCGCGAGTTCGTCGAGCGAGTCGACATCGTGGAACGCACACAGCGCCCGCGTCAGCGTCCGGCGCAACAGCGGGGCCTCGTCGCTCGGTGCCTTGATGCGTTCGGCACGGCCCTCGACCCAGAGAACGACCTGCGTCGCCACCGACCCCTCCTCGAAGTCCAGTCCGGACACCGCGGCAAAGGGGACCTCGTCGTACTCGCTGTCCCAGACGGCTGTGCCGACGTGTTTCACCAGTCGGGCGTCCGTGACGACCACGGTGAGGTCGCTGAACAGGTAGACACCCTGCACGCGCTCGCCGTCGTCGGTCACGCCCGCCGTCTCGAGCACGCCACCGAGGAACTGTTCGAGCACCGCCTCGGCGTGGCGCTCCGGAACGGTGAACTGCTTGTCGGCACCGACGTACTCCAAGACGAACGTCGTCTTGCGCCGACCCGCCGACAGGGTGAGTCGCTCGATGTCGTGACCGTACACCTCGACATCGGCGTCCCGGAGCAGACTGTCACCGCGGTACAGCAGCGTCCGGTCGGGCGCGAACACTGCCACGTCGTCGCCGTCGAGGGCGACCATACTCCGCGGCCGCCCGTCGAGTCGCTGTGCCACGAGATTCGGTACGTCCATACCCGCTGTTTGCCCCGCGAGCGTATAAATACCGCCGCTCGCTCTCCAAAAGCCGGGCAGCGCGGCGCTCGTGCCCGTTGCCACCCGAGAGAGCCCGTCTCCGCCGACCACCGCCCCCGTGCGGAGAGTTCCACGGGTCGGCAAACCTGTCTCATACACCGTCTCGCTGGTGTTACGGGTTCAGGTCAGAACCTCTATCTCGTAGCCCCCCGACTCCAGCGCGTCGAGCAATTCGTCGACGTGGTCGTGACCGCGTGTCTCCAGGTCGACCTCCACCTCGGCGTCGTCCATCGAGACATCCCGCGAGGTGCGGTCGTGACGGATGGCGTAGATGTTCGCCTCCGCCCGGGAGAGAATCGCCACCAGCGAGTCAAGCGCCCCGGGGCGGTCGGGAAGTGTCGTCCGGATGCGCAGGTACCGGCCAGTCTCCGCGAGACCGCGGATGATGACCGTCGAGAGTGTGTTCATGTCGATGTTGCCACCGCACAGTGTCAGCGCGATGGTCTCGTCGTCCGCGTAGTCGAACCGCTCCTCCAGCAGTGCCGCGAGCGGGACCGCACCCGCCCCCTCGACGAGTGTCTTGCTCCGCTCCAGCAGTGTCACCACCGCCACGGCGATCTCGGCATCGCTGACGGTCACCACCTCGTCGACGCGCTCCCGGATGACCCGGAACGTCTTCTCGCCGAGCGAGCGGGTGGCGATGCCGTCGGCGATGGTGTCGACACCGTCGAGTTCGACCCGTTCACCCTTCTCCAGCGACGGCGCGGCGCTGGACGCGCCCGCCGCCTGGACACCCACGACGCGGATGTCGGGGTCGTGCCCCTTCAGCGCGGTGGCGATACCTGAGATGAGACCGCCACCGCCGATTGGCACCACCACCGTCTCGACCGCCGGCAGGTCCTCGAGCAGTTCGAGACCGATCGTCCCCTGACCGGCCATCACCGCCCAGTCGTCGAACGCCGGCAGGTAGTAACAGCCGTCCGTGCGCTCGATCTCGCGGGCACGCTCGACGGCCTCGTCGTAGTCGACCCCGTGGAGCACGACGTCCGCGCCGTACGAGCGCGTGGCTTTCACCTTCTGTATCGGGGCGTACTCCGGCATGACCACCGTCGCGTCGACGCCCATCCGGGTTGCGGCGAGTGCGACCCCCTGGGCGTGGTTGCCGGCGCTCGCGGTGACCACCCCGTCGGCGAGGGCCTCCTCGGACAGCGTCGCGATGCGGTTCGTCGCACCTCGAATCTTGAACGCACCCGTTCGCTGGAGCATCTCCTGTTTGAGATGGACATCGGCACCCGTCATCGACGAGAACGTGTACGTGTACGACAGCGGCGTGTGTCGCGATGTCTCGGCTACCCGCTCACGGGCCGCCTGAACGTCGTCGAGGTCGAGCATACCGGACGTTCGCGCTCCCCGGAGTTAGTCGTACTGGACGCCCGACGACTCCGCCGTACTGGACCACCGACAGCCACGCACACGCGAGGACCGACCGGACTTCGGTGCGGACACGATAGGTGCCGGGCGTGCTCTCGGGACCGGGTTCGCCGGTGACTCCTGCGGGTTCGCGCTGAAGAGGTCGAAAAGGGGGAGCGGTGACAGTTGCAGTCGCGACTGCAACCGGTTACTCGGCCCCGAATGGTATAAATTTGCGTATGACGCGGTTCCGCTGCCGTCTGCCAACTGTCAGCCTGTCGTATATCGGAGATAACAGGTCTGTGTGCAGGACCGCGGCGGCGAGAGTCAGCGGCAGCCGGTCAGGCCGAACTGGTTCCGAGCAGTCGGCGCAGCGTGGCGGCGCGCTCGGCGAGCGCCCGTCGTTTCAGCAGGGCGAACCCGGTGGCGATGGCGGCGAACCCGAGGACAGTGAGCGGTTCGAGTCGTTCGCCGAGCACGACCCACCCGGCGACGGCGGCGACCACCGGAGCGGCGTACGAGACGAGGTTGATGTCCACCGCGCCGAGGCGGTCGAGCAACCGGAAGTAGACGACGTAGCCGACGACACTCGCGAGCACCGCGAGGTAGACGAGAGCGACCACAGACTCGGCGGTGACGACGATGTCACCGGTCGACTCGGTCGGGAGGGCGACACTCGCGGCGTGCATCAGAGCCGCGCCGAGAACGAACGACCAGGCGACAGTCCCCTCGGTGCCGATGTCGCTCTCGGTGCGCTCGACGAGGACACTCCCGAGCGCGACCGAGACGGCCGCCAGAAAGACCAGTCCCGGCGCGACGAGGTCGTCGACGGCGACCGCACCGGGTTCCGGCACGGCCACGAGAGCGACACCGGCGAACCCGCAGGCGAGTCCGACCAGGCCCAGCGGGGTGAGTCTGCTGTCCGGCAACAGAAGTCGGGAGAACCCGGTCGTGAGGACCGGACTGGTGGCGACGAGGATGGCCGCCACCCCGCTCGTGACACCCTGCTCCCCGACAAAGAGAAAGGCGTTGTACGCCGCGATGAGCAACACCGCGCCGACGAGCACCTCGACCCGGTCGGCCCGCGAGCGGGGGAGCCACCGGTCGGTCGCCAGCGCGGCGTACCCGAGCAGGAGCACGCCCGCGATGTCGTACCGGAGACTGGCAAACAGCACCGGCGGGATGTACTCCAGACCTGCCTTTATCGCGACAAACGACGACCCCCACAGCACCGAGAGCAAGAGAAAGAGCAACCCGTCACGGTACGTGCCCATGCTATCTGATTCGACTCCGCGGTGAAGAGTCGGGCGGTTTTCCCTGTCGATGTCGGGACCACGCATCCTGCACGCGCCGTCGCTGACCGGCGACCCCGGACCGGGTCGATGTCGGGCGCGAGGGCAGAGATGGTCGTGCGAGGAATCGGCGAGAACGCGAGTCGTTTTTGTCCCGGGGGCGACACGTGCGACGCATGGCCGAGTACCGCCCGATAGAGTCGACAGACCACGGCGAGTACCGCCGGTTCACGCGGTACGCGTTCGCCGCGGAGCAGGGACCGCTCGAACCCGACCGACGGCGGGGGTTCGAGACCGACCTCTTCGCGTTGCGCGGACTGTACGACGACGGACTCCGGAGCGGGTGCAAGCGCTACCAGTTCGAGGCGTACGTCCGCGACGGCACCGAACAGGTCGGGGGACTGGGGGCGCTGGCGACCCCACCGGAGTACCGCCGACAGGGGTACGCACGCGACCTCTGCCGGGAGGTCTGCCGGGAGTACGCGGCCGACGGTGTCGGACTCGTCGTGCTCTGGCCGTTCTCGACGCCCTTCTACCGGAACCTGGGCTGGGCGACCGCCCACGACCGCTACGAGTTCGAACTTCCGGCGACGACGCTCCCGGCACACGACCAGCAGGGGGGGTACCGTCGGCTGGATGCCGACGACTGGGAGCGTCTGCGACCGGTCGAGGCGGCCGCCGGCGAGGGCGTGACGCTGTCGATGCGCCGGTCTGAGTCGTGGTGGCGCGAGCGGACCCTGACAGACTGGACCGGCGGGACCGAGCCGTTCGTCTACGGCTACGAGCGCAACGGCGACGTGGTGGGCTACCTGGTGTACACCGTCGACGACGGGCGCGAGACGAGCGAGCCGACCCTGTCGGTGAGTGCGAGCGGATGGGTCGACCACGAGGCCCACCTGAGCGCCCTCGAGTTCCTGCGCCGCCACGGCGCACAGATCGACGTCGTCGAACTGCAGCGCCCGACGGCGTCGCGTCTGCTCGACCTGGTCAAGGACCCGGACCGGGTCACCTGCGAGCGCGTCGCGGGGCCGATGGCACGGCTGACGACGCTCGACCCGCTCACCGGACTGGACTGGACGGCGCTCGACCGGCCACTCACGGTGACTGTGACCGACCCGTTGCTGTCCGAAACCGACGGGACCGTTCGCGTCTCCGCCGACGGCATCGAGCGCCACGCCGACAGCGACCCGGATGTCCGTGTCGATATCGGGACGCTCACGCAACTGTACCTCGGACGGTACGACCCCGTGACCGCCGAGCGCGTCGCCGGACTGTCGCGCACCGCGCCGGCGGTCCGGGACGCACTCGCGACGGTGTTTCCCCGGCGGACGGTCTTCCTGGACGAGTTCTTCTGATGCTGTCGGCTGTACGCCCGTGGCACAGTTTGCGGGGTGCCGAATCGTTCCGCGACGTTACAGCCGACGAGCGGTCCCGGCGTGACCGCTGTGGAGGGCGCGGAACACGAGCGCGAGCGACCCGCCCGGACGGGTCAGACTCCCGGTATGCAGATTTATGCCCATGCATACCAAACAATGATGTACAATGTCACTGGCGGGTAGAACATATCTGCAGGTGGGGGTATCCGGACCGGCCCGGTCCGGTCGTGCGCTCGGGAGTCGGGGGAGCGGTCCCGCGACCGGACAGTCGTCGCCGGGTGCCTGTCTGTCGACAGGTGCGCGTATCACGGGTGCCGCTCCGGGCGGTCACGACGGTCAGGTCGACCCGTCGGCAGACGGGCAGGGTCACGGCGCACCGGTATCGCGTGTCGGCGGGGGCGGAGGTGTGACGGCGTGACCGACGTGCCGGTTGCCGGCGTCGGGATGACAGCCTTCGGCAGACACCCGGAGCGCACCGGGCGGGACCTGTTCGCCGAGGCGGCGTCGAAGGCGTTCGCGGACGCCGGTGTCGGGCGCGAGGTGGTCGAGGAGGTCTTTTTCGGCAACTTCATGGGGGAGTTCGCGGAGACCCAGGGCCACCAGGGACCGCTCGCGGCGGAGGTTGCGGGTGTCGAGGCACCGGCGACACGACTCGACAGCGCCTGTGCCTCCAGCGGCGCGGCGGTCCGGTACGGCGTCGAGCGCATCCGCGGCGGTGCAGACGCGGTGCTCGTCGGCGGTGCCGAGCGGATGAACAACCTCTCGACGGCGGCGGCGACGGAGGCACTCGCCGCCGCGGCGGACGCACTGTGGGAGGTCCGCGCCGGACTCACCTTCCCCGGGGCGTACTCGCTGATGGCGAACCGGTACTTCGAGGTGTTCGGCGGCGACCGCGAGGACCTCGCACACGTCTCGGTAAAGAACCACGCCAACGCCGTCGACAACGACCTCGCACAGTACCAGCGCGAACTCGATGTCGAGGACGTGCTGAACGCCACCCAAATAACTTCGCCGTTCGGCCTGTACGACTGCTCGCCCATCAGCGACGGCGCGAGCGCGGCGGTGCTGGTCAGCGAGTCCTTTGCCACGGAGCACGACCTGGACACGCCGGTCACCATCACCGGCACCGGGCAGGGCAGTGACAGGTTCGCCCTGCAGGACCGCGAGTCGATGGTGCGCACGCCGGCCGCCGAGCGGGCGGGCGAGCGGGCGTTCGCCGAGGCGGGTATCCGGCCCGACGATGTCGACGTCGCCGAGGTCCACGACTGTTTCACCGTCGCCGAGGTGCTCGCGCTGGAGGCGCTGGGCTTTTACGAGCCGGGTGAGGCGATCGGGGCGGCCCGGCGGGGGGAGACCACAGCCGACGGCGACCTGCCGGTGAACCTCTCGGGTGGGCTGAAGGCGAAAGGGCACCCCGTCGGGGCGACCGGCTGTGCCCAGATATCCGAACTGACGAAACTGCTGCGAGGGGACCACGTCAACAGCGACGCCGTTCCCGACGCGACGGTGGGCGTGACCCACAACGCCGGCGGGACCGTCGCCAGTTGTGTCGTCCACGTGCTGGAGGTGGACGGATGACCCGTGACGCCGGGTTCGACGACTTCCTCGACGCCGTCGAGGCGGGCGACCCGTACTACCTCGAAACCGCCGACGGCGAGGCACACCTGCCACCGATGCCGCACGACCCGGCCACCGGCGGGGAGCCGACGGCGCGGGAACTGCCCGAACCCGGCGAGGTGCTCACCCACACCACCACCCACATCGCCGCCCCGCAGTTCGAGGCCGACACGCCCTACGTCACCGCAGTCGCCGCGTTCGGGCCGGTGAACGTCACCGGGCAGATGCGCGGGATACCCCCCGAGGAGGTCGAGATCGGACAGGTGGTCACGCTCGGTGTCGACCGCTCGGAGACCCGCGACGAGCGCGTGCTCGTGTTCGAGCCGGCCCGAGATTATTGAGGCTGGCGACCCGAAATCGGGTATGGGACTGTTCGAGACGACGCTGCTCGTGCTGGCGGTCAGTCTGCTCATCGGCGGGTTCGCCATCTCCGTCGGTGCGAAACTGGCGTTCAAGTCCGAGAACTACACCCACGCCGTCGTGACGGCGCTGCTGGGCGCGCTCGCGTGGGCGCTGGTCAGCGCCGCGTTCTCGGCGGTCGGCGTCCAGGGCGCGCTCTCGTCGCTGGTCGGACTCGTTGTCTGGGTGTGGGTGGTCCGACGCCGCTACGAGGTCGGCTGGACCCGCGGGAGTTTCATCGGCCTGTTCGCCTGGCTGGCCGCGCTGGTCGTGCTCTCGTTGCTCGCGCTGTTCGGTATCGACAGCCTCAGCGCCTACGGCGTCCCCGGCGTCTGACCGGGCGGTGAACCCGCCTGCGTGACAGCCGCGAGCACGGGCCGGTCACGACTCGGGAACCAGCCGCACAATCGGACCCGTCTCGTCGTCGACAGCCGCGTACAGGGAGCCGGTGTCGGGGGCGACGGCCACCTCGCGGACGCGCCAGCCGCGGTCGGCCAGGAGCGGGTCGCGTTCCTCCACCTCGCGGCCGTCGACAGCGAACCGGCCGAGATACTGGCCGGCGAGGTTACCGACGAACAGGTCACCCTGCCACCCCGGGAAGGCGTCGCCGTCGTAGAACGTCGCACCCGCCGGCGGGAACCCGTCCGTGCCACACTCCCAGGTGTAGACCGGGGCGACTGTCCCGGGTCGCTCCGCGGGCGGGTCGCCGACGGGGTCGCTGCTGCCGTACTCGCAGCCGGTGTCGGCAACCGGCCAGCCGTAGTTCCCGCCCGCCTCGATAATATTCAACTCGTCGCCGGCGTTCTCGCCGTGTTCGCTCTGCCAGATGGCCCCCGTCTCGGGGTGGACGGTCATCCCCTGGGAGTTGCGGTGACCGTAGCTGTAGATGGCGTCCGATGCCCCCGGGTCGTCGACAAAGGGGTTGTCCGGTGGAACCGACCCGTCGGGGCGCAGGCGGAGCGTCGCGCCGAGGTCGTTCGAGCGGTCCTGCGCGACGTGGTCGGGACCGAAGTTCTTGAACTGTCGGTCACCGCTGGTCATGTACACCGCGCCGTCCGGGCCGAAGATAACCCGGGAGCCGAAGTGGCCGTTCGAGCGGACGAACGGCCTGGCGACGTGCAACAGCTCGAACGCGTCGAGTCGCGGGGTGGTCCGGTCGAGTCTGGCCCGACCGAGATGCGTGGCGGACCTGTTCCCGGCGTTCCGTGCCGAGTAGGTCAGGTATACCCACCGCTCGTCCGGGAACGCGGGGTGGACGGTCACGTCGAGCAGTCCGCCCTGACCGGGGGTGAACACCTCGGGGACACCCGGGACCTGCTCGCTGTCGCCCGTCTCCCGGTCGACCAGGTTCAGCCGGCCCGCCCCGTCGCGCTCGCGCTCGGTCACCAGCAGTTCCCCCTCGGGGAGAAAGGCAAACCCCCACGGGTTGCTGAACCCCTCGGCGACGCGCTCCACCTCGAACGCCTCCGTCGAATCACTGCCGTCCGGTGACGACCCGTTTTCGAGACAGCCGGCCGCCGCGAGCGCCGTGGCTCCGGCGGCGAGTACCCGCCGTCGGGTGTGACCCTCCGTATCACCCATCGCTCCAAACCTGGGGTCGGACCCGCTTGACGGTGTCGGAACTGCCCGCCACGGACCGACAGCGGGCACGTCGCCGGCGGTCCCGGAACCACAGGAGATAAGCCCCGTCGCGGAAACTACCCGCCGATGAGCTACCGGACCCTCGACGACCTCGCGGGGGGACAGCGCGTGCTCGCGCGACTGGACCTGAACTCGCCGGTGTCGGTGGGTGTCGTACAGGACAACCGGCGGTTCTCGCGACACGCCCGGACGGTCGCGGACCTGGTGGCGGCAGACCACCGCGTGGCGCTGCTCGCCCACCAGGGTCGTCCGGGTCGGGACACGTTCCTGCCGCTGGAACAGCACGCCGACATCCTCGCCGACCACCTCGACCACCACGTCGAGTACGTTCAGGACACCCACGGCCGGCAGGCACGGGACGCCGTCGAGGCACTCGAACCGGGCGAGGTGGTCCTGCTCGAGAACGTCCGGATGACCGACGACGAGTTACCCGAGCGCGACCCGGCGGTCCACGCCAGCACCGAGTTCGTCCAGACGCTCGCGGGGCAGTTCGACGCATACGTCGGCGACGCCTACTCCGCTGCACACCGCCGGCACGCCTCTATCGTCGGGTTCCCGCAGGTGATGGACGCCTACGCCGGGCGGGTGATGGTCAGCGAGTACGAGGCAAACACCGCAATCGCCAGCCGCGAGTTCGACGGGGAGGTGACGATGGTCGCCGGCGGCAAGAAGGCAACCGACGTCATCGGCGTGATGACCACCCTGCAGGACCGGGTCGACAACTTCCTGCTCGGCGGGGTCGTCGGTGAACTGTTCCTGCGTGCGGTCGGCTACGACGTGGGCCGCGACATCGGCGAGGAGGACATCTACGAGAGCCAGTGGCGGGCCAACCGCGACCGCATCCGCGCGCTCGTCGAGCGACACCCGAGCGACCTGGTGTTCCCGAGCGACCTCGCCTACGCTGACGGCGACGACCGGCGCGCCGAGGACACTGTCGCGGATGTCCGCAACAAGGACCACGACTACCGCGACGTCGGGACCGACACCATCTCGCAGTTCTCCGACATCGCGGGCAGCTCCGCCGCCGTGTTCGTCAAGGGCGCGCTCGGCGTGTTCGAGGACGAGCGGTTCAGCAACGGGACCGCACAGGTGCTCGACGCCATCGGCAGTGCTGACGCGTTCTCGGTGGTCGGCGGCGGCGACACCTCCCGCGCTATCGAGATGTACGGGATGGACGAGGCGATGTTCTCGCACGTCTCTATCGCCGGCGGCGCGTATATAAACGCGCTCACGGGCGACCCGCTCCCGGGTGTCGAGGTGCTGCGCCGGGACTGACAGCGACACACCGACGGATGCCGGCCCACGACGGGGGTCGTAACTGTCGGGACCGGGTTACTGCGCGACCGGCGGGGACCACACCACGACGGGGGTCGTAACTGTCGGGACCGGGTTACTGCGCGACCGGCGTGTCGACGTCCACGTCCGCGAGCAGCGCCTCGGCGGTGTGCTGGCCGCTGATGAGACACATCGGGACACCGATACCGGGTGTGGTAAAGGAGCCGGTGAAGTACAGTCCGTCGACAGCCGAGGAACGGTTCGACGGGCGCAGGAGCGAGGTCTGTCGCAGGGTGTGTGCGAGGCCGAGCGCGGTGCCCTCGGTGGCGTTGTACCGGTCACCGAAGTCCTCGACCCCGAACTGCTCCTCGACGACGATGCGGTCACGGAGGTCGACCCCGGTGTTCTCGGCGATATCGGCGAGAATCTTGTCGCGGTACTCCTCGCGCAGCTGGTCGCCGTCGGTCAGCCCCGGCGCGAGCGGGACGAGCGCGAACAGGTTGCTGTGCCCCTCGGGGGCGACCGACGCGTCGGTCTGGGAGGGGACACAGAGGTAGTAGGCCGGGTCGTCGGGCCAGGCCGGGTCCTCGAATATCTGCTCGAAGTGGTCGTCCCAGTCGTTCGGCAACACGAGAGTGTGGTGTTCGAGCGGGTCGACGTCGCCCTCGACACCCAGGTACAGCAGGAACGCCGACGGGGCGTAGGTGCGCGAGTCCCAGTAGTCGTCGTCGTACTGGCGCTCGTGTTCGGGGAGCAGTTCCTGCTCCGCGTGGGCGTAGTCGGCGTTGACCACCACCCGGTCGGGGTGGTAGGTTTCGTCGGCCGTCTCGACGAGGAACCCGCCGCGGCTGCGCGTGATGGCAGTCACCTCGCTGTCTGTCTCGTAGGTGACACCGAGTTCGTCGCCCACGTCGACGACGGCGTCGACGACCGCACCGATACCGCCGTCGGGGTAGTAGACACCGAGGTTGAAATCGACGTGGCTCATGATGTTGTAGACGGCGGGCGTGGTGTTGGGGGAGCCACCCAGGAAGACCAGCGTGTACTGCAGTATCTGCTGGAGTTTGGGGTGGTCGACGTAGTCCTCGACGTGGCTCTG
This sequence comes from uncultured Halobacteriales archaeon, assembly GCA_964477945.1. Taxonomy (GTDB): domain Archaea; phylum Halobacteriota; class Halobacteria; order Halobacteriales; family Haloarculaceae; genus Halovenus. The sequence continues at coordinate 2,929 of CAYZGA010000049.1, read as the reverse complement.
CATCGACCCGACGAGGCTCAGGCCGACCGGTGCCGTCTTTGCTATCGACGGGTCGATCCAGTCCCGGATACGCGAGCGGTCCTCGTAGACGAACTGCTCCATCGCCGTCTCGTAGTGGTCGCGACTCGTCGAGATGTACTCCCGGAAGCTCTCACCGGCACCCGTCTCGTAGGACTCGAACAGGTCGCTCATGTAGTCGATATCGCCCCGGGCGTCGACCCGGTCACCGTCCTTGAAGAAGATGCGGTAATGGGGGTCGAGCGGCTGCAGGTCGTAGTACTCGTCGGGCGACCGGTCGAAGTGGTCGAAGAAGCGCTCGAACACGTCGGGCA
>CAYZGA010000049.1:0-2587 GCA_964477945.1 uncultured Halobacteriales archaeon | reverse complement strand
CCATGCGGCTCGCCCGGCCACCGAGCTGTTCGTTTTTCTCGAGGAGGCGCACGTCGGCACCGGCGTCGGCCAGATAGCAGGCCGAGGAAAGGCCGCCGAAGCCGCCGCCGACGACTGTCACCGTCGTGTCGGACAGGTCTCGCATCAACCACGATAGGGGCCCAGTGAACATAAACAACAGCACTGCGACCGGGCGAAGACACGGGCGTTATATGCCGCTCTCGTCAAAGAACGCCGTATGGACGGACAGACAGTCGTCGTCACGGGAGCGAGCAGAGGCATCGGACGGGCGGTCGCGGAGACACTCGCGGAGAGCGGTGCACACGTCGTGGTCTGTGCGCGCGACAGTGAGGACATCGAGACTGTCGCGGCGGCGGTTGCCGACAGCGACGGGGGTGCAACTGCGGTGCGGGCGGACGTCCGCGACGAGTTCGACGTCGAGCGCCTGATGGAGACGGCGGCGGCGGCCGGAGACAGCCCGGGTATCGACGCGGTGGTGGCAAACGCCGGCGTCTACCACGGCACCACCGGAACGACGCCGCTCACCGAGGAGAGTTACGCCGCGTTCGACAACCACCTGCGGACGAACGCCCGCGGCGTGTTCGCCACCGTCCGCGAGGCCCTCCCGCATCTCACCGACGACGCCCGCGTGCTCGTCGTCTCGGGGGTCGTCGCCCGCGAGCACGCAAAGGGGTTCGGCTCCTACGCGGTCTCGAAGGCCACGGCCGAGGCAATCGCCCGCGGGTTCGCCGCCGATACCGACATCCCGGTCGGTGTCGTCGACCCCGGACAGGTCGCGACCGACCTGACCGGCGGCCGGGGACACGACCCGGCCGACGTCGCGCCGCAGTTCCACTGGGCGCTGACCGACGCCCCCGCCGACGTGGTCGACGGCGAGATACTCGACCGCGGCGACTGGCGCTCTCACACCGCCTGATACGGTCCCCCGTTCGGGCAGTTCAGGACTCGTCTGTCCCGTGTCGTCGCCACAGGAGTGCGGTGACACCGCCCAGACCGGCCAGCACTGCGCCCGGACCCAGCCCCGGTCCGAACCCGTCGCCGGCATCCGTCTGGCCGTCACCGGCTGTCTCGCTGCCCGCGCCGCCCTCGTCGCCATCGTCTCCCGTGTCGTCACTGACCTCGGACGCTCGCCGGATCTCCTGGCCGGCGTACTGCCAGTCGCCGTGGTGACCGAGTGTCCCGAGCAGGACCCGGGACCCCCGACTCGTGCCGTCGATGTCGGTGTCGAACGCGTACAGCGCCCCGTCCGTGCTCCCGACGTAGACGGTCCCGTCCACGACGGTCGGGGCGGAGTCGACGCGACCCCCGGTGGAGACGGCAAACCGGGTCGCCCCGGTCTCACTGTCGAACCCGTAGACCTGCCCGTCACGGCTCCCAACCACGACTGTCTCGCCGGCGACGGTCGGCGAGGAACGGACACTGTCACCGGTCTTGGCCAGCCACCGCTTCTCGCCTGTTGCCGCGTCGAGCGCGTACACCCGGCCGTCGTCACTTCCGACGTAGACCGTGCCGTCCGCGACCGTTGGCGACGAGCCGACAACCCGGTTCGTCTCGACGGTCCACCGCTCGTCACCCGTGGCCACGTCGAGCGCGTACACCTGGCCGTCGTTGCTGCCGACGTAGACGGTTTCGCCGGCGACGGTCGGTGACCCCGTTATCGGTCCGCCGGTCTCGACAGCCCACTGCTGCTGGCCGGTCCGGTCCAGCGATGCCAGGGTGCCACCCCCGGTGCCGACGTAGACGGTGCCGTCGGCAACTGTCGGCGACGACCGCGAGAAACTGAGTCGACCGACCGACCGCGACCAGAGCGCTTCGCCGGAGGCCGCCACCAGCGCGTGGACGGTCCCGCTCGTGTCCCTAATAAACAGGGAGCCGCCGACCACCGCCGGCGAGGTGGTGACCGGGATGTCGACACCCCAGTGTCGCTCACCGGTCGCCGCGTCGACCGCGAACAGCGTCTGCTCGGGGGGACCGTTGCTCGCCCCGACAAAGACAATCCCGTCGGCAACTGTCGGTGACCCGTCGACCGACCCGCCGATGCGGGCTCCCCAGCGCCGGGTGCCGCTCACCCCGTCGACGGCGTACAGGGTCCCGTTCGTGCTCCCGACGTAGACGGTGCGGTCCACGACTGTCGGCGAGGAGACGACCGACTCGCCGGTCTCGAACCGCCAGCGAACCATAGCGTGGTCGGATGCGTGGCCGGTGACCACGCCGGCGACTCCGGCCAGGCCCGAACCGCCGGCCTGTAGCAGTCGTCGTCGGGTTAGTCGGTGCTCTGTCATCTGGTCCAGTCTCGCGTTGCCGGTACAGTACTGCAGGTCAAATGGGTTTGGTCTGCCGGCCGGGTGGGCTGTCCGCTCGCCGTCGTCGGGTTCCGGGTGCTGTCCCGACGGTGGCGCGTGCCCGGGGCGGACCGTTTACTCGCCGTCGGCGGATGCCGCCGGGGCCTCTGACTCGCCCGTGAGTCGGCGCTCCGCCTCGTCGCGGTCCTCGGGGTAGCCCACGTCGACCCGCCAGCCGTCCATCCGGATGGCGTCGATGGTCCGTCCGGAGTGGATGAGCAGGT
>CAYZGA010000048.1:9223-16738 GCA_964477945.1 uncultured Halobacteriales archaeon | reverse complement strand
CCGACGAGAGCGAGGCCGACGCCTCGCCGAAACTCATCATCAACAACCACGACACCGAGGCCAGTCACTCGGCGACCGTCGGTCAGGTCGACGACGAGGACCTGCTGTACATGACCTCGCGCGGTATCGACGAGGATAACGCGACCGACATGCTCGTCGAGGGGTTCTTTGTTCCCGTACTCGAGGAAGTCGCGGTCGACGAACTCCGCGAGGACCTCTCCGAACTCGTCCACGACCGCCTGAACTGAGCCCCGGCGACGTTCCTCGTCCCAGGGCCTATACTGCTTGCGACCCTTTCTCCGGTATGGCGACTGTGAGATTCGGTACCACGGAAATCGAGTGCGAGGAGGGGACACTGTTGCGGGACGTGCTGCTGGCGGCCGACCAGTCACCGCACAACGGCGGGTCGAACTACATCAACTGCAACGGGCACGGAACCTGTGGCACGTGTGCGGTCGATATCGAGGGTCCCGTGAGCGACCCGACAGACAGGGAGCGCCGCCGGATGAAACTCCCGCCGCACAGCACCGACTCGGGGCTGCGTCTCGCGTGTCAGACCCGGGTGCAGGGGGACATTACGATCCGCAAGCACGACGGGTTCTGGGGCCAGCACGTGCAGACCGACGAGGAGTGAGGCTGCCACCAACCGGTGAGTCACCGCTGGTCAACCGTTCGGGTCCAGATTGAACAAACGCACCGAGCGCAGGCGACGAACTGTCCACTTTGGAACCAGCGGGTGGACCATCTTTGGTCGTGTGATTCGCGACGCCTCACCCCGTCGTCGCGGCACTCTCCACCGTTGACCCCGTGATTCTGATTTGCGCCGCCACGAACAGCACGGCCACACCCGCCAGCGCGAACAGATTGACAGAGCAGTAACAGTATCAAACTTGAATCTTGGAGCGAAGAATTCATATATTATTTCAGACGAACACTGTAACACTGAGTACAGAGTATGAGTTATGGACCGGACAGTCGGGGAATCGGGCCGACACTGGGGGTTGCACTGTTACTCGCAATCACGGTCATGCTCGTCTCGATTACTGGCGTAATGCTGACCGGGAGTAGCTCAAACCTGAACAAGCCGACACCGGAAGCGTCGGTTGAATTTTCGGTCACGCAGCAACAGAAAAATGTCGTAATAAAACACGAGGCGGGGCGGACTCTCGACACCGACAACATCGAAGTTCGGGGGCCTGGAACGGTGAGATTCCGTGATGGCGACGATGGACAGATCAGTGCAGGTGAGAACCTCATAATCGAGACCGACAGTCCGTCGGACTCGTTCACACTCGTGTACGTCCGCGACGACGCGCCAGACGCCGTTCTTGCGCAGGCCGAGAATCCACTGGTTGCCGACCTGGGTGGTGTGCCGCCACAGATCACAGTCTCGTACGAGGACCTCACCGTCGACAGCTCCGACTACGATTACAACGACTGGGCGTTCGACATGCAGACCCAAATCACGGGATACTTCGAGAACGATACCCGCTACGCGACGGAGCTGTCCTTCGAGTTCGATCCCCTGGCCCGTGGCGCTGGCTACAGCCACGACCAGTACATCGTGCCCGACGAGCTCGGCGAGGGCGAGTACGAGTTGACCGTCTTCGATGGCGAGGAGACGGTGGTCCGCGAGACGAGTGCCGAATTTAACGGTAGCAGTAAACTCTTTCTGATGGATTCCGGCAACGCGTTTGACTCGATGGACAACAGCAAGACGGGCCAGCCCTGTGTCGACCCGGACCGGACGGCAGAGCTGACACTCACGCTCGACAGCCCGGCAGAGATTCCGGACAACCCGATCGACGCCAACAGACAACACGGTGCGGGACTGCCCTTCGACCTGGTGATGGAACCCAGTGGGAACGACGAGCAAATCGGCATCGGCGACCCGCGGATGGTGACCGTACCGACCGACTGGAACTGGCCCACCGAGCGCACGCACATCGCCGACGCCTACGAGGATGTCGGGCCCGACGACGCCGGTGACGGTGACGCGCCGAACTTCGAGACAAACAGATGGTTCGAGAACCCGGACGGTTCGAGCAACGTGCTCGACCGGTGTGAGTAGACCGAACCCCGTCTCCGGTCTGGAGGCCGATACTGTCGGAGGTACGTTCGTACCGACGGTCGCCGGCGTCACAGCAGCGCGGCGTTTGCATATCGAACCGACCGCAGAGTCCAGTCCACTCACCCGTGACTCGCTCCGCACGACGGGACACGTGGCGACTTATTACCCCGGGTGCCGTTCTCCTCACGTGAGACGCGTCCGCGAGCGAGTCCTGGCCGAGCACCGGGACACCGTCACCGGGGTCATCGAGGCGGGGACGAGCGTGGCGGCGACAGTCGAGACGTGGCCGGTTACCGACCCCGACCGACTCCGGGACCCGCTCGAACAGGAACTCGAAGACAGGGACCTGCTCGACCCGTTGCTCGGGGTGCTCGACACGGCCGTCGGCACGCTCGATACGAGGCTCCGGGGGGACCCGGTCGCCGCACCGCCGTACCTGGTCGTCACGAGTCGCGGGCCGCTCTGCCGGGCGACCCTCGCGGACAGCAGCCGACTGGTCGTCGAACTGTCGCTGTTCGCCGTCGAACGCCGACCGCGACGGTACCGGTTCCGCGACCCCACTGTCGGGGAGTGTCTGCGCGTCCAGCGGGTGTGAGTCGGTCTCTGCACCGCCCCACGGACTGTTAGTCACGCGGCTACCCGAGGTGTCCGCCCGGCCGTGGGCGTTCATCCAGACCGGTGGGCCGGTCTGTCACCGCCGCGTACATCGCCCCGACCCCCAGCGTCCACAGCAGGAACGGGACCAGCCACAGCGGGTGTCCGCTGTCCTCGCCGAGCGTGAGAAGCGTCCAGTTGTCGATGCTCGCGACACTCCCGAACACGAGCGCCGCGAGCCCGACCGCGAGGCCGCCGACTGTCAGGAACGCTTCCCGCTCCTGGCGCAGTGTCGCTCCGAGACGCGCGACCGAGGCGAGTGCAGGTCCCACGGACGACACCAGACAAGCGTCGTCGAAGTGTCTTGTGGGTACACCGACCCGCGAGACGCCGGGAACAGGCGGTGTCCGGTCGGGGCAGGTCCTCGCTCGGGCCACCCGTCGCCAGGGGGCAGACACCGACTGCCGCAGGTCGGCGCGTGGAACACAGAGAGCGGCGATTCGGTGGAACGTTTTTGTGTCTCGGCGCAGAAGGTGAGGTATGGTATCTGACCCCCAGGTGCGAGGCAGCGCACGTCAGTCGACAGCTCTGGGGTTCGCGTTCTTTCCCCCGCAGTGAGCGGTGGACCCGTCTCGACCCACACCGGTTCGGGGCGGCGAAACCCTCACAGCGCGGGTCCGGCGCGGGCAGTCCCCCCGCGGACGCCCGCTTTCGGCGCACTCTCGCGGGCGAGTGGGAACCGTTAACTGACCAACCTGCGGTGTATCCACAAGCGAATGCAACTCCCGGAAGCACAGGTGGCGGTTCTCGAAACCGCCGACGCACAGGAGGACAGACCGATAACCGAGATCGCCGACGAGGCGGGGCTGAAACCCGAGACGGCGACGGGTGCGGCCTTTGCCCTCGAGGCGGAGGACCTGCTCGCGGTCACCGAGCAGTCGACAGAGCGGCTCGAACTCACCGCCGAGGGACGCCGGTACGTCGAGGCGGGCCTGCCCGAGGTCCGCCTCTACGAGGCGGCACGCGATACCGACGGGGAGCGTGTCGACCTCGGCACGGCAATCGGGCGGGCGGGTCTCGACGGCGAGACCGTCGACATCGCGCTCGCGAACCTCGCCCGGAAGGGGTACGGAGAGATAGAGAGCGGCGAGATACAGCTCGCGGACGCCGACCCCGGGTCCGACCCCGAGGCGGCGGCGCTGGCCGCGCTCGCGGCCGGCGAGGAGCCGTCGGACGGGCCCGTCGACCGCCTCGTCGAGCGGGGGCTGGTCGACCGTGACGAGGGCACCCGTCGGCTGGTCCGACTCACGGGCCAGGGTGTGACCGAGCTGATGGCAGGTGTCGAGAGGGCCGAGCGGGTCGACCAGCTCACCCCCGAACTCCTGACCAGCGGCGAGTGGCGTGACGTCGAGTTCGCCGAGTACAACGTCGCCGCCGACGCGCCCGACGTGCGGGCGGGGCGCAAACACCCGCTCCGGCAGATGGCCGACCGGGTGAAAGACGTGTTCGTCGGGATGGGGTTCGAGGAGATGCAGGGACCGACCGTCGACGCGGACTTCTGGATCAACGACTGCCTGTTCATGCCACAGGACCACCCGGCCCGAACCCACTGGGACCGGTTCGCGGTCGAGACACCCGCAAGGATAGACGACCTGCCGGCCGACCTGGTCGAGCGCGTGCGGACCGCCCACCGCGAGGGTGTCGGCACGGACGGGGAGGGGTACCACTCGCCGTGGGACGAGGCGTTCGCCCGCGAACTCGCGCTTCGCGGACACACCACGTCGCTGACGGCTCGTCACCTGGCCGGCGAGGCAGTCGGCGACCTGGAGCCGCCACAGCGGTGGTTCAGCGTCGAGAAAGCCTACCGCAACGACGAACTCGACGACACCCACCTGCTCGAGTTCTACCGGCAGTTCGGCATCACCGACCTGGAGTTCAAGCCGACCTACAACCCGTACACGGAGCCGAGCTTCGAGCTGTTCGGTCGCCACCCGGAGACGGACGAACTCATCGAGATCGGCAACTCGGGGCTGTTCCGGCCGGAGATGCTGGAGCCGCTGGGTGTCGAGGCCGACGTGATGGCGTGGGGGCTCGCGCTGGAGCGACTGCTGATGCTCGCCACCGGGGCCGAGGATATCCGTGACGTTCACGGCACGCTGGTCGACCTGGAGTACCTGCGGACCGAGGAGGTGACCTACTGATGCCCGTTGTCGAGGTCGACCCCGACGAGTTGCGCGACCTGACCGGTATGCGGGTCGACGACGACGAGTTGCTCGACGACCTGTTCGGACTCGGTATCGAGTACGAGGGCGAAACCGACGACGGGGCGTTCAAGCTGGAGTTCGAACCCGACCGGCTGGACTGGCTCTCCGTCGAGGGGCTGGCCCGCGCGCTCCGGTACCACTACGGCGAGGCCGGCGGCGTCTACGTGCCGGACACCAACGACCCGGAGTGGACCATCCACGTCCAGGAGACCCCGCCGGAACGGCCCTACGTGACGGGGGCAGTCGTGCGCGGACTCCGCCTGGACGAGGACTCGCTGGCCTCGATCATCCAGCTCCAGGAGAAACTCCACGCCACGATGGGCCGGGGGCGTGCAAAGGGTGCGATCGGTGTCCACGACCTCACGATGCTCAAGGGGGCGTCGGCGACCGGCGAGACGGGTCGGGGCAAGTCCATCACCTACACTTCGATGGACCCCGACGACGAGCGGTTCGTCCCGCTGGAGAGCACCGAGGAGATGAGTCCGCGCGCGGTGACCGAGCGCCACCACATCGGCCAGCAGTACGCCGACCTCGTGGCCGGTCTGGAGCGGTACCCGGCAATCTACGACGACATCGGGCTGTTCTCGTTCCCGCCGGTCGTCAACGGCCGCCGGACGGAGGTAAACGAGGACTCGCGGAACCTGCTCATCGAGATGACGGGCACCGACCAGTGGACCATCGACCGGATGCTCAACGTGGTCTGTTACGCGCTTTCGGCCCGCGGCGGTCGCGTCGAGCGTGTCACGGTGGACTACGGGGCCGAGACACCCGGCGACCGTGCCGGGGACCGACTCGACCGGCCGGACTTCGAGGTGAAACGCAAGACACTCAGGCACGACCGTATCGAGTCGGTGCTCGGACTCGACCTGGACCGGGAGACCGTGCTCGACTGCCTCGACCGCTCGGGGCTGGCCGGGACACACGAACACGGGGACGGGGTGGACCGCTACGAGGTGGAGATTCCACCCTACCGGGTCGACGTGTTACACCCCATCGACGTGGTCGACGACATCGGTCGCGCGTACGGGTTCAACAACCTCGACCCGCGGTACCCGGACGTCTCGACGGTCGGCGGCCGCCACGAGCGCTCCCGTCTGACCGACGCGGTCCGTGACACACTCGTCGGGCTCGGGTTCGAGGACCTGGTCAACTTCTACATGACCAGCGAACCGGAGTTGTTCGAGCGGATGCGTCTCGACCCCGACGACGACGCCGTCGGGGCCGGTGGGCCGGTCACGATCCGCGAGCCGTACAGCGCCGCGTACACCGTTCTCCGGACGTGGGCGCTCCCGTCGCTGCTGCAGGTACTCGAGAACAACACCCACCGGTCGTACCCACAGCACCTCGCCGAGATCGGGCTGGTCGCGGTCTGCGACGAGACGGAGAACACGGGTGTCGCGGAGTACCGGACGGTCGCGGGTGTGCTCGCCGACCCCGATGCCTCCTACGAGGACGCCCGCGCCCGCCTGCAGGCGCTGGTCCGGGCGTTCGACGCGACCCTGGAGACGCCCCCCACGGCCCACCCGTCGTTTATCGACGGTCGGAGCGCGTCGGTGGTCGTGGACGGTACCTCCGCCGGTGTCGTAGGCGAACTCCATCCGGAGGTGCTCGTCGAGCACGACCTCGAACTCCCGGTCGCGGCCTTCGAACTCCGGCTGGACGCAGTTCAGTAGCCGCTGTATCACGGGACAGGCCACACCCGCAACGCGCCCCGACCGGTAGATGCCGGGTGACAGCCCCGACCCGGCGGTCCGGGACCCTGCTCCGGGATGTCTCCCCCCTGACCGGACCACACGTGTCGACGCCACCGGGGCATCTTACCAACCCCACTTCTCGCGCGTGCTGTCCGCCGGTACTCGCTCGCCGGCGGACACCCCCCTACTCCGAGGTCCGTAACTCCCGTACCGCGACAGCCTCGAGCAGGTCGGCGAGTCGGTCGCTCGCCAGCTCGTACAGTCGCTTGCCGATGTCGGCCGACCCCTCGCCGGGGTCACCGACGACGCCGCTCTCGGTGAACTCGTCGGTGTCGTACGCGAGGTTGACGCCCGCCGTCCACTCGCCCCAGCCGTCGGCCGCCCCTGCCGCCGCCGTCTCGAAGCGCTCCTCGTCGACGAGGTCCGGGCGGAGATGCTGGACGAGGCTCGTCTCGACGGGACCGGCGTGGCCCATCGCACCCGAGAACTCGACCTCGCCGGGGTCGACCGCGTCGAACCAGGTAAAGGGCACGGCGTAGGCGGTCCCGTCGCGGCTGAGACGGGCACAGCACTCCCGGAGCGGGCCGACGTTGCCGCCGTGTCCGTTGACCACCACCACCCGGTCCTGGCCGTGGTGGGCGAGACTGGCGACGATGTCACGCACGTACGCGCGGAAGGTATCGGGAGACACCCAGAGAGTCCCGGCAAAGGCGCGGTGTTCCTCGGCGACACCGACCGGTACCGTCGGTGCGACGGCCACCTCGCGGTCGGCCCGGGCCGCACCCGCTCCGGCAACCGCCTCTGCGGCGAGGGTGTCGGTCCCCAGCGGGGCGTGGGGACCGTGCTGTTCGGTGCTACCGACCGGGAGCACCGCGAGGTCCGCCGCCAGCGC
>CAYZGA010000048.1:0-9123 GCA_964477945.1 uncultured Halobacteriales archaeon | reverse complement strand
TCGTGAGCGTCCGGTCGAAGACGGTCACCTCCGCCATCCGGCCGTCGAAGTAGTAGTGTGGGTCGTCGTCGAGGCGGACCCAGCGGCCGAGCTGGATGTCGCGGTTGTCACTCAGGTCGAGGTCGATTGCGTCGCGGGCAACCTCTTCGCCGTTCACCCTGATGAACGCCTCGCCGGTGTTGCTGTTGTACGCGTGGGTGAGCACGAGCCACTCGCCCGTGCTGCTCGTTCCCGAGTTGAAATCGATATCGGTCGAGCCCCAGTGCTGGCCGCGCCACCAGCCTGTCGGGTCACCGCTCCCGGCGAAGTTGCTCTGACAGCCGTCGAACTCGTAGTCGCCACAGGTTCGCATCGAGAACTCGCGACCGTCCTCGCCGGGGTCGCCGACCGTCCAGGTACCGCCGCGGTCGAACTCCGACACCTTCAGCACCGCGTTGATGACGAACCCGGAGCCGTCGTCGACGCCGAGTTCACTCGCGTCCCGCTCGATGGAGAGGTAGTCACCGTCGGTGATACCGGACTCGGGCTGTTTGTTCTGGTCGTCGTACTCTTCGAGAGCGCTGTGGTTCGCGTCGAACGCCAGCACCGCTATCCCGAGGTCGCTGTCGAACACGACCGATGGCTGTGCTGCCGGGTCCGGCTGCCTGGCGTGGTACGCGTTCGGTCCCTGGTCTGTCCACTGGCTTGCGTTCCCGTCCGTCGCCTCGTAGTTGCCACCCTGTAACCAGAGCGCGCAGTTGTTCGACCGCAACTCCTCGAGGAACTGGTCGAAATCCTCACCACCTTTCGTGAACTCCACCTCCTGAAACCCCGGGCAGGCGTCCTCGTCGTCGAACAGGCCCTGTTCGTCCAGATGGCCGGTGAGCGCCATCGGCATCCCGACGAACGCGAGCACCAGCACGAGGACGAGCCCGACCATCAGCACGGCACCGACCTGTGGCGAGATTGCCCTGTCACTGCCGGTGTCGCCCATGGTCGACTTGTATCGGGCTAGTCATATAAGACTACGCCCCCTATTATCAGAGCTGAGACCACTCCGTGACAGTCTATCCCGGTGCGACGGGACTTCGACCCGACAGTTTCCTAGCTCGGAGCAGGTCTCTCGTACTCGACCGTGGCGACAGGTATCGGTCCGGCGGTGTTCGACCCGCGGCAGTGACCGGGGTTCAGCGCAGCCGGTCGAGCGCGGCGCTCGCGGTGTCGGTCGTCTCGTAGCCGCGTTCCCCCGCGACAGTCACCTCGTCGAGCAGTCCGGCGGCCCGGAGCGCGGCGAGCACGCCGTGGAGGTCACCCTCGCAGAGCGTCGAGATCTCGAGTATCGTCCGGACACCGGTCGGGCCGCGCGCGTCCAGTTCGACGAGCAGTCCGAGCGCGCGCTCGTTGGGGACGCCGGTCACGAGGGCGACCCCCGGGTCGGAGAGACCACCCGCGGCGACGGCAAGCGGCGACGCGTCCGCGACGGGTTCGAGGTGCTCGTTCGGGAGGTGCAGGCGCTCGCCGGTGGCGGGGTCACGCACGCGACTGCTCTTTTCGGACCGTTTCTCCAGCAGGTAGCGGTCGCCGCTCTCGTCGCGGACGACACGTCCGGTCACGACTCACCCCGCGTACCGGCCTGCGGGTCGGTTGCCGGGTCACTCCGGTTGCCGGTCTGTGGGTCACCGGCTGTCAGGTCATCCTGGGCACCGGCCTGCGGCTCAGTTGCCGGGTCGTCCTGTTCGTCGTGAAACTCGCCGGCGTCGATGCGTCGTCTGGTCTGTCTGGTCAGATACAGGGTGTAGACGAGCAACACCACGGCACCACCGACCAGTTCCGGCCCGATTGCGGGTCCCGGTTCGAAGGCGACGAGCAACACGCCCAGTGTCCCGCCGAGTAGCGTCACTTTGTACAGGCCGACGAGTTTCCAGAACAGTCGTCCGAGTTCGGGGTCGACAGTTTGCTCGGTCAGTCTCGTTCCGGTATCGGGCTGGACGCCGGCCGCCAGTCCGTCGCCGTCCGTGTCGCCGGTCGCGTCGACCGACACCGCGGGCACCTCCGGTCGGATGCCGGCCGCCAGTCCCCCATCCTCCGGCGTGTCGTCATCGGCCGACCGGCGGGCCGCCTGCTCGCCGTCCTCTCCGCCCTGCCCCGTGTCGGTAGGGTCGCTCACACCGCTACTACGGGGTGGGCCAGCAAGTCCGTTCTGCTTCGCCCCGCCCGCGACCGATTGTCGGCCCCTTCGGTCGGCGTGGACCGTCCAGGGGTATCAGTCCCGATACTCCGATGGTATTGTTTATTACGCCTGACAGCCAAGCGCCGGATATGCGCTGGTCGACAGTCGCTCTCCTGTTCGTGGCTGGACTGTTACTCGCCGGAGCGGCCGGCGGAGTGCAACACGGAACGGGGGAGCAGGCGGTTCCCGGGGGGACGGCCGACGTGACAGTCGACGACGAGTTGCGAGACGCGACGGGGACGGTCGAGGTGATCGTCGGGGTGTCGCCGGCCGCGGACGCGAGGAGCGTGTCCGACCTGCGGGCACACGCGAGCGCGTCACAGGAACCGCTCGTGGCCTTTGCCGCCCGTACCGACGGGGTGAGCGTCGAGCAGCAGTTCTGGCTGGGCAACACCGTCCTGCTGACCGTCGACACCGACCAGGTATCACTGGACGCGCTGGCGGCGGTCGACGGGGTGGAGTCGCTCTCCGCGAACGGCGAGGTACGTGTACAGACGACATCGCCAGCCGCCGCCCCGGCCACGCAGGGACTGTACACCGGCGAGGTGCACGTCCGGTCGGACGCTCGCCCGTCGGGGAGTCACAACCCCACCTACGGGCTGGACCAAATAAACGCGACGGAGGTCTGGGACCAGTACGGCACGCAGGGCGAGGGCGTGAGCGTGGCGGTGCTGGACACCGGTGTCGACGCGAGTCACCCGGACATCGACGTTGCCGACTGGCAGGAGTTCGACGAGAACGGGAACCCGGAGAACACACAACCGAGGGACAACAACGGGCACGGAACACACGTCAGCGGAACCGTCGTCGGCGGGGACGCCTCGGGGAAGAACATCGGTGTCGCGCCCGGGGCCGACCTGTACGCGGTCAAGGTACTGGACGGTCAGAGCGGGACGGGGACGGGGACGTTCACGCAGATCATCGCCGGGATGCAGTACGCGGTCGACCAGAACGTCGACATCATCTCGATGAGTCTCGGCGCGGAGGGCTACTACAATCAGTTCATCGACGAGGTACGGGACGCCGAGGCCGCGGGAACGACGGTGGTCGCGGCCGCCGGAAACGGCGGTGAGGGGACCAGTGACTCGCCGGGTAACGTCTACGACGCTATCAGTGTCGGCGCGTCGGACCCGCTCAGAAACATCGCCAATTTCTCAAGCGGTGAGCAGATTAACACGCTGAGCGACTGGGGACCCACCGCACCGCCGGAGTGGCCCGCCGAGTACGTGGTGCCGAGCGTGGCCGCGCCGGGGGCGCAGGTCTACAGCGCAAAGACCGGCGGTGGCTACGAGAACCGCTGGGGGACCAGTATGGCGACCCCGCACGTCTCGGGTGCGCTCGCGCTGATGGAGTCGGTCGTCCCCGACCTCGGTCCAAACGAGTCCGAGACGACACTCGAGGAGACTGCTCGAAAACCCGATAGCTGGAGCGGTCCCGACGACGCGCGCGACACACGCTACGGGTCGGGCATCATCGACGTGCTGGCGGCGTTGGACTCGTTTACCGCCGGCCCGGCGCTGGTGCTCGATTCGGTGACCGCACCCGCCGAGGTGGACCCCGACGGGAGTCTGTCCGTCGACTACGCCATCACGAACGTGGGTGACGCCGAGGGAACCGAGAGTACCGTCGCTCTGCGGGTCGACGGGACCGGTCAGAACGCGGACGACACCGACACCGGCGTGACGGTGGGACCGAACGAGACGGGAACCGGGACGCTGACCCTGGACAGCGTGAACGCCTCGTTCGACCCCGGTGATACAATCTCGTGGACGGTCGAACTCACCGACTTCGACGACAGCGCGGGCGGAACGACCAACGTCGACGCTGTCCCGGCATCGTTTGCCGTGGATATCGTCTCGGTGACCGAACCGGTTGCGGGCGACAGTCTGAGCGTCACCGCCGGTATCGAGAACACCGGTGACCTGGAGGACACACAGACGATCACGCTGGACGTGCCCGGACTGGGCAGCGACGCGACGCAGGTGACACTGAACGGCCGGAACTCGACCGATGAGACGCTCGGCGTCGGGACCGGCGCGGGTGACGCAGGCGAGTACACCGCCACAGTCGCGAGCGAGAACGACACGGCCAGCGCAGACGTGACGGTGCTGGAGCCGGCGTCGTTCGCGCTGGACCTGGTCGCGGCACCCAACACTGTCGACAGTCGGGACCTGACGGTCACCGTCGGCGTCGAGAACACCGGCGAGGTGGAGGCCACGCAGACGGTCACGCTGGACGTGCCCGGACTGGGCAGCGACTCGACGGACCTGACCCTCGGGGGTGGTGAATCGACGAACACGAGTCTGTCGGTGAGTCCGACCAGCGGCGGCACCGGCGAGTACACCGCCACCGTCGAGAGCGAGGACGACACCGTCTCGACGAACGTGACCGTCCACCCGAAAGGGACGTTCCTCGTGTCGGTGGTCGACGTGGACGCACCCATCGGCGGCGGGACCCTCGAGGTGACCGCCGGGGTGGACAACACCGGTGACCAGGAGCAGAGTCGGACAATCGGTCTCGAACTGTCCGGAGTGGGGAGCAACGCGACGAACGTGACCCTCGGCGGCGGCGCGTCGACGACGGTGCCTCTGGGCGTCGAGACGACCACCAACGACACCGGCGAGTACACCGCGAGTCTGACCAGCAGGAACGACACCATCTCGCAACCGGTCAGTCTGGGACCGCCGCCGCTCGCGGCATCGCAGGGTGCTCCGACCGACCCTGACGGTGACGGCGTGTACGAGGACACCGACGGCAACGGTGCGTTCGATATCTTCGACGTGCAGGTACTCTTTGTCTCACTCGACGACCCGGTGGTGACGGACTACCCCGCGGCGTTCGACTTCGGCGGCGACGACACCGTCGGTATCGTGGACGTGCAGGCGCTGTTCGACGAACTCGACTGAGTCCGACGGCGCTCGAAAACCTGCACTGTTCCGGACAGGTCGACCGAGATACGAAAAACTTACCCACCTCCCGTATCCAACAGTTGCGCATGGATTCGCGAGTGCTGGGTGCACTCCTGCTGTTTGCGTTCCTCTGTCTTGGGGCAGTCGGGGGAGTCGCCGCCGAGGCGGGGGCAGGAGGGACCGGTTACATTGCGGAACAGTCAGTCGAGCAACCGGCCGCGAACGACCCGGTGGACGTGACCAACCGCACGGACGAGCGTCCTGCTCCGGCACGGCCCGAGATGGAACCGACGGACGAACCCGGCGTGTACCGACTCGACACCAGTGATCTGTCGGTCGTCCTGATAGAGGTTCTCGGTCCGGGCGGTGGTGGTGGTGCCGAGGACGCCGGTGACGACGGCGGCGCAGAGAGCGGTGGCGAC
Organism: uncultured Halobacteriales archaeon; assembly: GCA_964477945.1. Classification (GTDB taxonomy): domain Archaea; phylum Halobacteriota; class Halobacteria; order Halobacteriales; family Haloarculaceae; genus Halovenus. The sequence goes on along the minus strand of CAYZGA010000048.1, from coordinate 3,583 downwards.
GGCGGGTACGTCGAGGCCGAGGTCGACGTCTCCGAGTTCGTGCAACTCGAGATGGTGACAGGGTTCGGTGGTGTCGGCGGCGACGGCGACACCGGCGGGACCGGCGGTGACGGGTTCTACGCCGGTGGACAGGGCGGATACCAGTCCACGCTTGACCTTACCAACTGGCACAGTTCCGGTGGTGGCGGCGGCGGTGCGTCGGTCGTAAGAGGTGTCTTCGACAACGGGACCGAGGTACCGCTGCTCGCGGCGGGCGGCGGTGGTGGCGGCGGCGCGTGGGACCAGTTCCTCGGTCCCTCCGATAACACCGGTGGCGGCGGCGGTGCTCCCGGTGGTCTCGGCGGAACTGCCGAAGGGGGTACGCTCGGCGGCGGGGACAACGGTAACGACGCCGGCCAGTCGAGCGGTCCGATAGAAAACATCGGGGGTGACGGCGGCGACTCGACGCCGAACTCGGCGTCGGCCGGCGAGGATGGCGGCAGTTGGGTGCACGACCAGTACGTCATCGGGGACCCGACCACGATAGCGGGTGGCGGTGCCGCCGGTGGTGACGGTATCTCCGACGCGAGCGGTGGCGAACCCGGCGAGGACGGAGCGGTCACCGTGCGGCCGCGCATCGTCGTCGACTCGCTCGACTACCCCGACCCCGTCGCCACCGACGAGAACCTCACCGTCGAGTACACGCTTCGAAACGACGGCAACGTGAACGGGACCGTGAGTTTCGTCGACCTGAAAGTCGAGGGAACCGACGCGACGTACGACGATACGGACGCGGACGTGACGGTGCCCGGCGGTGAGACAGTAAACGGAACGCTCACGTTCGAGGCTGTCGACCAGTATTTCGACCCGGAGGACACCATCTCGTTCTCGGTCGAACTGTGGAACTTCCCCGACAACGCGACGGGGCAGGCGACCGTCGAGGAGGCGGCGGCACCGAATCTGGTGGTCGACTCGCTTGCCGCCCCGAACGTCATCGAACCGTCCGAGAACCTCGAGGTCGACTACACGGTCGAGAACACCGGTGACGCACCCGGGACCGAGAGCGCGGTCGAACTCTCTGTCGACGGGACTGTCGAGGACAGTGACAGCGACATCTCGCTCGGTCCGGGCGAGACCGCGAACGGCACGCTCGTGTTCGATGCCGTCGAGGAGAACTACGGGGCCGGCGACAAGATCCCGTTTACCGTCTCGCTCGCGGACTTTGGCGACAGTCAGAGCGGTGAGACGAACGTCGAGGACCTCGGCGGCGGTCCGGCGCTGGTCATCTCGGATATCGACGCACCCGGCGCAATCTCGGTCGCGGGCAGTCTCGAAGTTGGGTACACACTCCAGAACGCGGGCGGGTCCGAGGGGACCGAGAGCACGGTCGCGCTGTCGGTCGGCGGTGACACGGTGGACAGCGACTCGGACGTGACCGTCGGTGCCGGGCAGACCGAGACCGGGACGCTCGTGTTCGAGAACGTCGACGCGAACTACCAGCCCGGCGAGACGGTTTCGTTCACCGTCTCCCTGGCGGACTTCGGTGACAGCACCGACCGCACGACGTTCGTGCTGGAACCGGGTCAGATACAGCTCTCGGTCGAGACGTCGACCCCCGTGGTCGAACCGGGGACGAACCAGACGTACGAACTCGTCGTGACCGACCCGGACGGCGGCATACTCGGCTACCAGGGTCTTACTGTCGACATCAAGGACCCGACAGTGGCCGAGATCGTCGACTTCGAACAGCAGTACGGCAGCGGCATCGACGTAGACAGTTCGGAGATACGTAACGGGGGTGGACAGCTCTACCTGTCGGCCGCGACGGGTGACTCGTTCCAGGGCGGCGCAGCCGAACAGGTCGTCGCGACGTTCGACGTCGAGGCAACCGGTGCGGACGGTGACTCGACGGGTATCTCGTTCAACAACAGCGCCCCGCAGACTGTCGCCGAGTTCCAGAACGCAAGCGGGTCGGCCTACGCGGTCAACGGGTACGAGGACTCGACGCTGCTTGTCAGTTCGGGTGACAGCGGCGGCGGCCCGGACCTGACGGTGTCGTCGGCCAGCGCACCGGCGAGCGTCGAACCCGGGAGCGAGGTACCGGTCGAGTACACGGTCGCGAACACCGGTGGCGCACTCGGAAGCGATACCGTGGAGCTGCTGGTCGACGGACTCGGCACGGTCGGGGGGTCGAACGTGACGCTGGGTGTCGGCGAGACGACCGATGGAACGCTCACCGTCGGTACCGACGCGTTCGAGGCCGGTGACACCATCTCCTGGACGGTCAGACTCGCCGAGTTTGACGGGAACGAGAGCGGGGAGACCGATGTCGAGGAGCAGGGCGAGTCGGTCTTTACCCTCCAGAGCGTGACGACGAACGCACCGGTGGTCGAGGGTGAGACCCTCGAGGTGACCGCCGACATCGAGAACAACGGTTCGGTGGCGGGAACAAAGTCTGTCGAGGTGTCGGGGGTCGACGGCAGTTCGGAGACGGTCCAACTCGACCCCGGCGACTCGACAAGCGAGACGTTCACGCTGGATACCGAAGTCGGTGACGCCGGCGAGTACACGGTGACTGTTTCGACCCCGGACGACTCGGTAGATACCTCGGCCACGATACGGGAGCAACCGCCGGAGTTACCGGGTGGTGAGGGATCGCCGAGCGACATGGGCGGCGACGGCAAGTACGAGGACGTCAACGGAGACGACACCTTCGATATCCTCGACGTGCAGATGCTGTTCGACTACCTCGACACGTCCGGCGTGACTGACTACGCCTGGGCGTACGACTACGACGACGACGGTCAGGTAACTATCTTCGACGTCCAGATACTGTTCGACGACCTCACCTCCTGATCGTCTGTGCGAACGCCTCCGTCGCGTCACTCGACGTTCCGGACCAGATTGCAGACGGCCGCCTGTGGCCGGACTCCGACTGGACCTACTAGCTCGTAATCAAAAGCTTTAGTATCTGATGCGATGTATCAGATTGATATGGGTCACCAGCGAGCGTGGGTCGTCCTCTTTGCTCTCGGATTGTTTCTGGTGGTAGCAACCGGGAGTGTGGTCGGGGACACCCAGGTCACGGCCGAGATCGGCGCACAGGAAACCGGCGGGGTCGTCATCGACGACGCGTTGCACGGTGCAGACGGCGAGACAGAGGTCGTCGTCTCGCTGGTCGGGAGCGAAACCGCGTCCGGTCCGGGCGAGTTGCGGGCGCACGCGAGCGCGACACAGCAACCGCTGGTGTCGTTCGCGGCGTCGACAACAGGGGTGAGTGTGGAGACGCAGTTCTGGTTGACAAACGCTGCGCTGGTCACGATTGATACGGACCGGGTCGGACTCGCGACGCTCGCGGATATCGAAGGTGTCGAGGCCATCTTCCGGAACGCCGAGTTCGAGCGTCACGGCCCTGTCGAGACAACCGTCGGACAGTCGGTCGACCCGACGGCCAGCAACTACACGTACGGGCTGGAACAGGTCGGCGCACCGACGGTCTGGAACGAGTACGGCACGCAGGGCGAGGGTGTGAGCGTCGCCGTTCTGGATACGGGCGTGGACGCCGACCACCCGGACCTGAACGTGACGAAGTGGCAGGAGTTCG
>CAYZGA010000047.1:0-17198 GCA_964477945.1 uncultured Halobacteriales archaeon | reverse complement strand
TCGTCGAGCAGCACCCGAACCACCCGGAGTATCTCATCTGCGAACTCGAGACGTCGCGCGGTTGCCCCTACCGGTGTTCGTTCTGCACGGAACCGCTCTACGGGGCTGACCCCTCGTTCCGGTCGCCCGACTCGGTGGTCGCGGAAGTAGAGGCGCTCGCGGACCGCGGCGTCTCGCACTTCCGTCTCGGCCGCCAGGCCGATATCCTCGCGTACGGCGGCGACGGCGAGGCCCCCAACCCCGACGCACTCCGCGCGCTGTACGGCGGTATCCGCGAGGCCGTCCCCCATCTCGGCACGCTCCACCTCGACAATATGAACCCCATCACCATCGTCCGGTGGCCCGAGAAGTCACGCGAGGGGATCCGGATCATCGCCGAGCACAACACGCCGGGTGACACCGCTGCCTTTGGTCTGGAGTCGGCCGACCCCGTCGTTCAGGAGGCGAATAATCTCAACGTGACCGCCGACGAGTGTTTCCGGGCCGTGCGAATCGTCAACGAGGAGGCTGGTTGGCGACCGGGCGAAGACCCCGCCGACGCGCCGACGTTCGGGTCGGACGCGGCCCGTGGCCTGCCGAAACTGCTCCCGGGTATCAACCTCGTCCACGGCCTGCAGGGCGAGCGCCGGGAGACGTTCGACCACAACAAGCGGTTCCTGCGCCGCGTCTACGACGCGGGACTCGTGCTCCGGCGGGTCAACATCCGGCAGGTGATGGCCTTCGCCGGCACCGATATGTCCGACACCGGTGCCGAGATCGCTCACGACCACAAGAAACTGTTCAAGCAGTACAAACAGGAGGTCCGCGAGGAGATCGACAACCCGATGTTACAGCGGGTTGCCCCGCCGGGGACCGTTCTCCGGGACGTCCACCTCGAGTACCACCAGGACGGGCGGACCTTCGGCAGACAGCTCGGCACGTACCCCCTGCTCGTGGCAGTGCCGGGGGAGCGACCGCTCGGGGCGGTCATCGACATCGCCGTCACCGACCACGGCTACCGCTCGGTGACGGGTGTCCCGTACCCGCTCGACGTGAACGCCGCGTCGATGGACGAACTGACCACCGTTCCGGGGGTGGGTGACCAGCGCGCGGGTGACATTCTCGTCGAGCGCCCCCACGAGTCGGTTCCCGACATCGCACAGCTCGCGCAGTTCGCCGAGGCCCGCACCTCCGGGGCTGACTGACCGACACGAATACGGCTGGGAGGACACGCCAGGCGAACCACGACAGACTGGATGGCGGGTAACCGACGGGGTGGTGATGGTAACGACCCTCTGAACCCGACCACGTCGCCGGGCAGCCCTCGCCGGGCGTGTCACCGCCGTGGACGCGCCGCCCGGCCCCGGCTCCGCTCGACTCACACCCCGGTAACACCGGTCACCAGCAAGAACTTAAGCACTGTACCACTAGTGTCGAACATACCGATGGCTATCGACCCGGAGTTCGAGCGAACCCACGAGGAGGTGGAGGACCACGACGGACACAGCGTGTGGACGCCCGACGGCGAGGACACGACCGAGGAGCACCAGGGCATCCACGGCACCCACGTCGCCGTGGACTTCGACATCTGTATCGCCGACGGGGCCTGTCTGGAGGACTGCCCCGTCGACGTGTTCGAGTGGGTCGACACGCCCGGTCACCCCGAGAGCGAGATAAAGGCCGACCCGGCCTACGAGGACCAGTGTATCGACTGCATGCTCTGTGTCGACATCTGTCCGGTCGACGCCATCGATGTCGACGGTGGCCGCGCGAGTCGTATCTGACTCTGCCGTTTCGAGACGGGTCCCCCGCCGGCCGACCGACAGTCGCGGTCACCTATCAGACGGACAGCACACAGCTTTTTATAAGCGGGAATTCCACTTCGAGTGAACGAGATTACGACGCGCGCATCCGACGACCGGTCGTGGCGGCAACTGTCCACGAGGCAAAACAATGACCGACGACACAGCCATATCGGGCGAGCCGACAGCCGAGGAAGAGCGCGAGAAACCGGGTGAACGGACGAGCGGCAACGGACCCACGACCAGCAACCGTCGCCGGTTTCTCGCCGGCGTTGGCACAACGACACTTCTTATCGCCGGTTGTGTTGGCGGTGACAGCGACGACGGGAGCGGGAACGGCGACGACGGTGGAAGCGAAAACGGTGACGACGGCGGAAGCGGGAACGGTGACGACGACGGGAGCGGAAACGGTGACGACAGTGGGACTGGGAACGGTGACGACGACGGGACTGGGAACAGTGACGACGATGGGAGCGGGAACGGTGACGACGGTGGAAGTGGGAACGGCGACGACGATGGAAGGGAAAACGGTGACGACGATGGAAGCGAAAACGGTGACGACGGAAGTGGAAACGGTGACGACGACGGAAGCGGGAGCGACGACGGAAGTGGAAACGGTGACGACGATGGGAGCGGGAACGGTGACGACGAGACCGGGGGGTCGTCCGACCAGGCACAGTTTTTTTCGACGTTCTCGTGGGACACGGAGTTCCGGATGGAGGTGACAGACGAGCAGCGGGGGGTGACAGCGGAGATACGGTTCGACAACGGCAACCAGTACATCAGTATCCCTTCGCAGGGGGTCGAACTGTACTTTATCGACGGCACCGTCTACACCGTCGAGGGGGACAACTGCTTCATTCTCCCGTCGGCACCCGGTATGGTTCCGGACGAGCCAACAGGTATCCAGGGCGAGGAGGAGTTCGAACAGCAGGACCCCGATGTCACCAGAATCGGCACCGATACAATCGACGGTGACCCGGTAACCGTCTACGAGGTTGTCACACAGCAGACGGTGACAATGTACATTCTGGACTCCGGGTTCGTGCGTCGAGTCGAGACACCCCAGGCGACGGCCGATTACTTCGACTGGGGGAACACGGCCCCGGTCGAACCCCCGGACCTGGACTGTCAGGACGCCTCGCAACCACCATAGCCCCGGACCAGCACCACCACGGAGTTCGTGCGGGGCGTCCAGCACGGGAGCGCGGTCGCGCTCCCGACGCAGGCGCAGCCGGTCACTCGACAGGTTCGATGCGCTCGACCTGTCTGGTGTAGTGGTCGGCAACGTGGAACATCGGGTCCTCGGGGTCGAGACCCTCGCGGAGCACCTCGGCGGGTGTTCCGCCGACGAGCGTCTCCGACCCGACGCGACCGGCCCTGCGGACGAGTGCGCCCGCCGCGACGATACACCGGGGTTCGAGAATCGCGTCGTCGAGCACGGTCGCGTGCATTCCGACGAGACTCTGCGCGCCGAGTGTCGCGTTGTGGACGATGGCGTTGTGACCAACCGCCGCACGCTCGCCCAGTATCACGCCATCAGTCATCCCGTCGGCGTGGATAGTTGCGTTGTCCTGCACGTTCGCCCGCCGCCGCAGTTCCACCGACCCCCCGTCACCGCGGACGACCGCCCCGGGGAGCACCGTCGCCTCCGGCCCGACGGTCACGTCGCCGATGACCGTCGCCGCCGGGTCGACGTACGCCGACGGGGCCACCTCGGGTTCGGTGTCGCCAAATGCTCGTAGCATATCTCGGTTCTCGTTCGCGGGGACGGTAAAACGTGGGGGAACCGGCGAGCGCAGTCCGGTACAGTTAGGACCGTCGGACCCGACTGGCTCACACGGACGGATGAACCCCATCAAGGACAGCGTGCACGACTACATCACGCTCGACGCCGTGGCCGCGGACCTGCTGGACACGCCGACTGTCCAGCGACTCCGGCATATCAAACAGCTCTCGACTGTCAGACTCGTTTTTCCCTCCGCCAACCACACGCGTCTCGAACACAGCCTCGGCGTCTACCACCTCGCCGACGCCGCCCTGTCACACCTCGATGTCGACCCCGAACGGGCCGCGCACGTCCGCGCGGCGGCGCTCCTGCACGACGTGGGTCACGGCCCGTACGGCCACCAGACCGAGACCCTCATCCAGCGCCGGACCGGGATGGACCACGACGAGATCGGCTGGCTCCTGACCGACGATGACCGCCCGGTCTGCCAGGCGCTCGAACGTCACGGTCTCGACCCGGAGCGTGTCGCCGCCTACGTCGCCGGCGAAGACACACTCGGGCAACTCGTCTCGGGGGAACTCGACGTCGACCGGATGGACTATCTCGTCCGCGACGCACACCACACCGGGGTCCCGTACGGCAGTATCGACCACGAGCGACTCGTCCGGCAACTGCACGTCGAGGACGGCGCGCTCGTGCTCGGTGAGGGCAACGTCGCCACCGCCGAGTCGATGCTGCTCGCCCGGTCGCTGATGAACGCCACCGTCTACCGCCACCACGTCTCCCGGGTCGCCGGGACGATGGTCGAGCGTGCCAGCGAGGCGTACCTCGAACGGACCGACACCACCGTCGAGGCGTTCCGCCGGATGGCCGACCACGACCTGCTGGTGGCGCTCGTCGACGCGGTTCCCGAGTTCGGCCGCCGCATCGAGCGGCGAGACCTCTACAAGCGCGCTGTCTGGGCGCGACTCGAGGACGTCCCCCGCGGGACTGTCGACGTTGGCCACGAGGGCGAGCGCCGCGCCGAGCGCGAAATAAGCGAGCGTGCGGGGGTCGACCCCCACGAGGTGCTCGTCGACGTGCCCTCGCGCCCGGCGCTAAAGGAGTCCGCGACGAACGTCGTCGTCGACGGTGTGGTCCAGCGACTCGACGACGCATCGGAACTGGTGGGCAGTATCCGTGACGCCGAACGGGCCCGCTGGCGACTCGGTGTCTACTGCCCGGCAGAGTGTACCGACGCGGTGGCCGACGCCGCCGGCGAGGTGCTCGGGATTCGGACCCCCGCCTGACCCACATGGCCGGCGTGCCCCCGGCGGCGTGTCCGTCCCGTCGCAACCCGACTGCCCCCGGTGTCGACCCCAACACGAGTATGATACCGGCGACCCGTCCCGCGACAGTTCACGACGTGTGCCAGCACCGGCCGGGAGCAGGCGCTCCGGGGACCGGGTGTGAGGTGGTGAGCCCCGGATGAGTGTCGACCGGTCCCGGGTGCTGACGGTCTGGCGGCGCGTCGCCGCGCTGTCGTGGCCGGTGATGGTCGAGCAGGTCACACGGACGCTGATGCGGACGACCGATATCCTCGTGACGGCGCTCTTCTCGCCGCTCGCCGTCGCCGCAATCGGTCTCGCGGACCTGTACGCGAGACTCCCGCTGCGCATCGGACTCGGTCTCGGCGCGGGCGCGATTGCCCTCTCCAGCCAGGACACCGGGAGCGACGCGACGACCAACCGCGACGAGGCGGTCACCCAGGCTATCCTGCTCGGCGCGGTCACCGGGATTCCGTTCGCGCTGTTCGGTGTGCTCTTTGGCGAACAGGCCATCGCCGTACTCGGGTTCTGGGCCGACCGCGACGAGATGGCCGAGGTGGCCGACCTCGGCGGCACCTACCTCGCTGTCATCTTCCTGACCGCACCTGCCCGGCACGTTGCACTCGTCGGCGCACGCGCACTGCAGGGCACCGGCGACACGCGCACCCCGATGTACGTCAACATCGTCTCGAACGGTCTCAACGTCGCCCTCTCGCTGGTGCTCGGACTCGGCCTGCTCGGCGCACCCCGACTCGAAGTCGTCGGTGTCGGTCTCGCCACCGCACTCGGCAACGTCTTCACCGCGACGGCGTTTCTCGTCGCCATCACCACCGACGTCACACCTGCGAACTTCGTCGTCCCGCGCAGACTCGTCATCGCCCGGCAACTGCTCGTCGTGTCGGCCCCGAAGATCGGCGAGGGACTCGTGGCCACGGCTATCGAGTTCCCGTTCAACGCGCTCCTGCTTTTCTTCGGTGCGGAGGTCAACGCCGCCTACCAGATCGGCCGGCGGGTCTACCAGCAGGCCACCAGCCCCCTCTCGCGGGGGCTGAACGTCGGCGCGAGCATCGTCGTCGGGCAGTCACTCGGCGAAAACAACCCCGCCGGGGCGCGCTTCGACGGGTGGGCCACCGCCGCGCTCGGACTGGTGACCGTCGGCACGCTCGGGGTGGTGCTCGCCACCCTCGCCGACCCGCTGGTCGGACTGTTCACCGACGACCCCGAGACGCTCCCGCTCGCGGCCGCCTTCGCGTTCACCTACGGCGTCACCGCCCCCTTTACTGCGCTGTACGTTACACTCTCCGGCGCGCTCCAGGGCGGCAGTGACACGAAGACCCCGTTTCTCGCCCGGACGGTCGGACTGCTCGTGTTCTACCTGGGGTTCTCGGCGGTCACGGGTGTCTCTCTCGGCTGGGGCGTGTTCGGGGTCTATCTCGGTATCTTCCTGTACTACGTCTCGGCGTTTCTGGTCGTCGCAGCCGGGTTCCAGTACGGCGGGTGGGCGACCCGCGCCGCCGAGATGATGGCCGAACGCGGCAGCACCGCCGACGACTGATAGGGTCGTGCGTGAGTCTTTACCGCCGGCCTCTCACAAACCACGTGTCTCTGCCATTCTACCCCCGATATTTCGATGGCGTACCGAAAATAACCACGCACGACCCTATGAGACGGGACCGCGACCCCTTACAGATACGGCGAGTGGCTCTGGATTGCGTGCATCCGGGCGCGACGGGGAGACACCGCCCCTCGCTCGACCGCTCAGGCCCCCTGCTGGTCCAACTCCGAGGCGGGTTGGTCCAGTTCCTGGGTAATTTCCCCTTCTTTTTCGATTTGTTCCTCGTCGTCCCCTTCCTCGTCGGCAGCCGACGAGGCGAGGGTCGACTCAGCCGGTGACTGGTCCGAGTCCTCAGCCTCCGGGGAGTCACTGTCCGCATCTTCCCGCGTGTCGTCGCCCTCCTCTCGTTGCTTGTACTCGCGGTAGTTACAGATTGGACAGCCCAGCTCCCAGGGGTCGTCACCGTCCTTCACGACCAGTTCCGGGAGGTCGTGTTCCTCGCAGTACGTCTCGGTCACCGTGATGTCACCGCGGCGCGGGAGCGGCAGCGAGTACTCGCAGTCCGGGTAGCGGGTACACCCGACCAGTCGCGACCCCGAGCGGAGCTGTTTGATGGCGAGTTCGCCGCCGTGTTCGTCGCCACACTCGGGGCAGGTCCCGATGACGCGGTCCTCGCTCTCGTCGGCCGCGTCGGCCGCACACCGGGGACAGCCGTGGACGAACGTGTTCCGCCCCGCGACCATCTTCACGTGTGCGAGGTCGTGGTCCGCACAGCGCTCGTCGAGCACCGACGGCTCCCCCTGACTGGGTAGCGGGAGGGTAAACTCGCAGTCGGGGTAGCCGTCACAGCCCACAAAGTACGACCCCTGTCGGGAGCTCCGGACCAGCAGTGTCTCGCCACACTCCGGACAGGGACCGAGAGCGCGGTCGGCTTTCAGCGACTCCTGGATGTGCTCGCCGATCTCCTCACGTGACTCCCGGAGGCTCTCGAACACATCGGCCAGCATCTCCTTCGACTCGGCAGTCACCTCGGAGAACTCCGCCTCGCCCGCCGCGATGGCGTCCATATCCGCCTCCAGCTGTGCCGTCATCTCCTCGGTGACGACCTGCTCCGCGTACGCCTCGGTGGCGTCGACAACTGCCTCGGCCAGTGCCGTCGGTCGGGGCGGGTCGTCCTCCACGTACCCCCTGTCGTAGAGCTTCTCGATGACGTTGTGACGGGTGCTCTTTGTCCCGAGCCCGCGCTCCTCCATCTTCTGTATCAGTCGGGACTGCCCGTACCTGCGGGGCGGTCGGGTCTCCTTCTGTTCGAGACGGGTCTCCTCGATGCGCAGCGACTCGCCCTCCTGAACCGGTGGCAGGTGGTTCTCGCTGGTGCTCCCGTACGGGTAGACATCGTGATACCCCGCTTCGAGAAGTCGCTTGCCGTTTGCCTTGAGCCGGTGGTCACCGGCGGTCGCCACCACCCGGAGGTGTGCCCACTCCGCCGGGTCGGCCACCGTGGCGAAGAAGCGCCGCACGACGAGCTCGTACACCTCCCACTCGTCGTCGCTCAACTCGTGTCGGTTCGGGAGCTCCGTCGTCGGGTGAATCGGCGGGTGGTCGGTCGTCTCCTCGTCGCCCTCGGTCGGGTCGAGCGAGTCGGCCGACAGCAACAGTGTGGCGTCCTCGTCGAAGTACCCGCCGCGAAACGTCTCGACCAGTTCCACCGGGTCGAGGTCGTCCGGGTAGACCGTGTTGTCGGTCCTCGGGTAGGTAATGTACCCTGCCGTGTACAGCTCCTCGGCGAGCGACATCGCCTGCTGTGCCGAGTAGCCCAGTGACCCAGCAGCACTGATAAACGCCGTCGTGTCGAACGGCTCCGGCGGCCGGTCGGTCCGGGTCCGCCGGCGAACCGACGACACCCGCGCGCTGTCAGCCGCCTGCAGTTGCTCGTGGGTACTCCGGGCGCGGTCACCGTCCCAGACGCGCTCCGCCTCGCTGCCGTCGTCGTCGTAGAAGTACTGTGCCTCGAAACCGTCACCGTCGGTCGAGAGACCGGCGAACAGTTCCCAGTACGTCTCCGGGTCGAACGCCCGAATCTCGCGCTCGCGGTCGACGAGAAGCTTGAGCGTCGGCGACTGGACGCGGCCGACGGAGATGAAGTCGTCCCCGAACCGGTGGGCAGACAGGGACAGAAACCGCGTCAGCGCCGCCCCCCAGACCAGGTCGATAACCTGCCGGGCCTCGCCGGCAGCCGCCAGGTCGAAATCCAGCTCCTCGGGGCTGGCAAACGCCTGCCTGACCTCGGTCTCGGTGATAGACGAGAACCGCACCCGCTCGATCGGTCCGTCGAACACCTCCCTGATGAGCTCGTACGCCTCCTTCCCGATGAGTTCCCCCTCGCGGTCGTAGTCTGTCGCGATGACCGCCTCGTCGGCCCGAGCCGCGAGTTCCGAGAGCGTGTCGACGATGTTCTCCTGCGTGGGTTCGGTCACCAGCGCCGCGTCAATCAGCTCGACGGGTTCCGCGTCGCGCCAGTTGTCGTACTCCTCGGGGAAGTCGAGACCGACGACGTGCCCCGAGAGCCCGACGACGCGGGTCTCACCGAACCGGTAGACGTTCACGTCGCGCCGGCGCTGTGCCGTTGCTGCCCCCTCGCTCAGGATATCGGCGATACGCCGAGCCGCGTTGTCCTTCTCGGTGACGATGAGCTTCATCTGTTATCACTGTTCGGTCGCCTTCCTGTCTAAAACCTTGGATTCCGCGCGTGACCGGCGGTGGTGTCGTCTGGTCAACGCCGGGGTCCGACAAGTCCCTCGTCGAGCCCCATCGCCTGGTCTGTCGTCTGCATACTCTGCTCGGCGGTTGCCGTCCCGAGCACCGCGCGGATGGCGTCGACGTTCTCCGGGACGACGTCGGCCTCCTGGTGAATCGCCTGGAACAGGTAGAGGTCACGGCCCTCGACGGTGACCGACTCCCCCCAGATGCAGTTCTCCCAGACGTCCGCCCGGGGTCGCCCGGCGTCCCCGGCGAGTTCCTTTATATCACCCGCGCCGTCGACATCGAGCCACTCCGGGATTACGAACAGGCGACGCTCCCCCGCGATTTCCTCGCGCACCGCGTCGGCGTCCGGACTCGACGACAGCGTGACGTTGATGCTGTGGGTATGCATCAGCGTCGCGGGCACCTTCAGCCCGAGTGTGTCGATTGCCAGGTCCGGGTAGATTGTGTTGACATCGGGACCGTGGTGCGAGGGCAGGGCCACGGGGTCCGGGAGAACGTCGTTGATAGGGCCGCGACCGGACTGTGCGGGGTCGCCGCCGCGACGGACCAGCGTGGCGCGCACCTTCTCGACGCCGTACTCCTCCCGGAGCGGGGCGACGAGCCGTGACAGCCCTGTCGTGTTACACGAGACCACCCGCACGAGGTCGGCCCCCTCGACGGTGTCGTAGTTGGCGCGGGCGACGAAACTCCCGTCGACGGCGTCGGCGTCCTCGCCACCCTGCAGGAGCGCGGGCGTGTCGTGCTCGCGGTACATCGCGGCGTTCTCGGCCCCGATACCGGACGGACAGCCGTCGACGACGATGTCGCTCGTTGCGACGAGTTGCTCGACGTCACCGGTCACCTCGATACCCGCCTCGGCAAAGCGGGGCCTGCGCTCCTCGACGGCCGCGTACAGGTCGAACCCGCTGTCGACTGCCGTCGCCGCCTCGTGGTTCGGGCGGGTCTTCGCGACCCCGACGACCGTCATATCCGGCTGGGCCCGGACCGCCGCCGCGACGCGCTTGCCGATTGTCCCGTACCCGTTGATGCCGACGCGAATCATGCGCTGTGGTTCGCCACGTCGCTGTTTATCGGTTGTGGTCACGGCCGCGTGCCACGGCGGGCCGACGGCGCTGTTGTCGCGGCTGCGTGTCCACGGTGGTGAGCGGGTCGTTTTTGTCGGCCCGCCCGCTACCAGAACGTGTGGGAACGGTACGACGGGTCGCGGGCGGCCTCGTGTTCGCGCTGTTCGTGAGTGTCCTCGCCGTCCGGCCGCTGGTGTCCAGTCCGGCCATCACTGCGAGTCTGGGTGATGGGCTCCCGGGCTGGCAGGTTCTCGCCCTCGTGGCGCTGGTTGTCGTCTCGCTGCTCGTGGTCGTGCTCAGGCTCACCTCACGTGACGGTACGGAGAGCCCGGAGCCACACGGGGACCGTGAGGGGACGTTCTGGGACGCCCGCAAGAGCGAGGGCAGACAGGCCCCCCCGGGCGGTGACCGGGACGGGGCGGCGACTGCGGAGGGCGACACGGCACACGAAAGTGACACACCCGACAGCGGTGGTGTGAACCCGCTGAGCGGACAGGGCGGGACCCGGGACCGCGATTTCGAGATCGAGGCGGAGCCGCCCGACGCCCTCCTCGAGGACCACCTCGAACACCTGCAGGCGGAGTTCGACGGCGACAGGGCAGTCGCCGAGGACCTCGACACGCTGGCGGCTGTCGCGGCCGAGGAGAGCGACCGGGAGATTCCCGAGCGCTGTCCGCAGGAGCACTGTGACGCTGTCTGGTCCGGTCGAACCGTGCTCGGGGTGGCGAGTGGCCGGTACGAGCGCCTCGGCGACGGGCACGTGCAGTGTCTCGAGTGCGAGGAGACGACCGAACTCGGGTGACCCGTCGCGGGCAGCGCTTGCCGGCTCTCGTAGTTCTGTTTGTCGGATGTTTTCGATAGAGTAATACGAGAGGGGATTACACATCGGAGTATGACGAACGCGGCCCGGTTCCGAGACAGCACGCAGATCCGCCTGCCCAGCGACGCGCTCGCGGGACTCCGGGCGGAACTCGACGACCGGTTCGTCCTCACCGTTCGCGAGGAGGGAAACCGGGTCCGACTCATCGGGAGTCCGACCGAGATACAGGCTGCGAGCGGGTTTCTCGCGCGTCACGGCGTCGTCGTGGATTGACACTGTCGGCTGTAACGTCGTGGAACGGGCACCCCGGGGTGCCGAACTGTAATGTGGCTTACAGCCGACAGTGCGAGCAGGACTCCGGCGACCCGGAAGCGGCGGTCACCCCCCGGCCCGGTGTCGGCAGGTCGCGCCTGCGGGCCGAAAGGGAATTCTTAACATCAACTCCACCAGAGATAGAGGTATGGCAGACAGCATCGAAGTTCTCGTTCCCGGCGGCGAGGCGGACCCGGGACCGCCGCTCGGCCCGGAACTCGGGCCGACACCCGTCGACGTGCAGGCGGTCGTACAGGATATCAACGACGAGACAGCGGCCTTCGACGGGACCGAGGTCCCGGTGACCGTCTCCTACGAGGACGACGGCTCGTTCGACATCGAGGTCGGTGTCCCGCCGACGGCAGAGTTGATAAAGGACGAGGCCGGGTTCGACACCGGTAGCGGCGAACCCCAGGAGGAGTTCGTCGCCGACCTCGATGTCGACCAGGTCGTCCAGATCGCCGAGCAAAAACAGTCTGACCTGCTTTCCTACGACCTGCGCAACGCCGCAAAGGAGATTGTCGGCACCTGCACGTCGCTCGGTGTCACAATCGAGGGTGAGAACCCCCGCGAGTTCAAGCAGCGTATCGAACGCGGCGAGTACGACGACCGGTTCGCCTCCTCGGCCGAGGCCTGACTCCGCACTGCCGGTGCGCGGCACCATGCCCGCGCACACCGCCGGCACGAGTCTCACACACTGTCGACAGCGTGACCGGCGGGGGTGTCGGGTAGCGGTACCTGTGAGATGGTCGCGTAATCGATGAGGGTCACGAACTGGCGGGTCACCCCACGAGTCCCGCCAGTCGGTCGGAGGTCCGGCGCACCGTCTCGGACCAGTCGGTGACCGGCAGGTCCGAACTGCCGCGTACCGAACGCACCGACGCAGACCCGTTCGGAGTGTCATCACTGTTACAGATGGCCGCGAGACAGTCCCGGATGCGGTCGGTATCGCCGACCGGGAAGTAACAGGGAGCATCGTCGAAGGCGTCCCGGAGGTGTGAGAGTGCGGAGCAGGCAACGGGGGTTCCGCAGGCGAGCGCCTCGAGCACCGTGCGGGGTGTCCCCTCGGCACGGCTCGGGAGCACGAGTGCGTCAGCGGCCCGGTACAGTGCCGGCATCTCGTCGTACGGCTGCCTCCCGAGCATCGTCACGGCCTCGCCGGTCTGTGCTTCGAGACCTGTCCGTCGCGGGCCGTCACCACAGAGGTACAGTCGCGCCCCGGGGAGCGTCTCGCGCAGTTGCTCGACAGCGGTAACGGCGTCCCCCGGACGCTTGCCCTCGACCAGGCGACCGACGAACAGCACCGCCGGGTCACCATCGTCGAGTCGCTCGCTCTCCGGCCCGTCCGGCCTGAACCGGGTCGTATCGATACCGTTTGGCACCACCGCGACCGGTGTCGAGACGCCGACATCCCGGAGTCGGTCTCTGTCGGTACCGGTGTAACAGAACACCAGGTCGGCCCGATTGAACGTCGCCCGACCGAGTGTCCGGAGGTACAGGTCGAACACCCACTCGGGCGCGGTCTGGGAGTACAGACCGTGGTTGGTGATGGCCAGCGGCGGTCGCTCGACACCCGGTAGCCGGCCGAGTTCGCGGTGCAGCGCCGCGAGGTTGGTCGAGGCGTACAGGTGCGAGTGTGCGTGGACGACATCGACATCCCGCGCGGCGTGGAGGTATCGTGCGAGTCCGGGGCAGAGCGCGTTGCCGAGCGGGGCCGCGACCGGGTCGAACCGGACGAGGGTGTAGCCGTCACGGTGGTCGAGTTGGGGCTGGTCGGGGCCGGTCCGGGTCGTCAGCACCGTCACGTCGTGGCCCGCCGCGGCCTGGTCACGACTCAGGGCGTGGACGTGGTACGCGCCGCCGCCGGTCGTCTCGGGGTACACCGTCTGTGCCACCCGGAGGACGTGCATACTCCCCCGCCCACTCACCGTTCGGCCTCGGGTGGCTGTCCGCCGTCGGTCGCTTCGTCGGACGGCGACCCGCCCGACTGCTGGTCGTCCCGGCGACGGTGGCGCAGGAGCGCGACACAGTCGGTCCAGACCTGCCAGAGCTGGCGGATAACGATCCGGAGGTCGAACCAGAACGACTGTCGCCTGATGTACTCGATGTCGTGGCGGAGTTTCGTCTCCGGGTCGACAGCCGTGGCACCGCGGATCTGTGCCAGCCCCGTCAGACCGGGCTTGACAAACCAGCGCCGTCGCCATCGGCCCACCCCGTGCTGGCGCTCGATGTCGTCGTCGAGTTGCGGTCGCTCCGGGCGCGGCCCGACGACGCTCATGTCGCCGACGAGAATCGACCACAGCTGTGGAATCTCGTCGAGGTGGGTGCGCCGGAGCAGTCGGCCCACCCTCGTTACGCGCGGGTCTTGGCTGCCGGCGTCCTCTGCACTGACCGTCGCGCCGGTGTCGGACTCGGCGTTTTGCACCATACTCCGGAACTTGTAGACGGTGAACGTCTCCCCGAAGGTGGCGGTCCGTTGCTGGCTGTACAGCACCGGTCCCGGCGTGTCGAGCCGAATCGCCGTGGCGATGACCAGGACGACAGGTGCGAGCACCGCCAGTGCCGCTCCCGCGAACGCGACATCGAACAGCCGCTTGACCGCCCGGTCCTGCCAGTCCCACGGTTCGAGGTCGACATCGACGAGCTCGTCGGCGACCGACGCCGTGAGCACGTGGTCGGCGTGCTCGCGATGGACCTTCGTCGCAATACCGTGCTGGTGACAGGTCTCCAGTGTCCCGAAGAACTCGGCGCGGTCGGGCGAGTCGAAGGCCAGCAACACGGTGTCGACACCGGTGTCGACGATGGCGTCGCGGATACGCGCGAACCCCCCGACCCGTTCCACGTTACCCGTCTCAGTTGCGAAGACCGTCTCGCGCAGGCGCGAGGGACCGACATAGCCCTCGACAGGTTGGGCCGTCGTCTCGACGACGGTCCGCATCGCCTCGGCGTCGTCACCGACCAGTAGCGCTCGACCGCCGGTCCGTGGCTGCCGGCGGATGCTGACAGTGAACACCGGCAGGGCGACCAGCAACCCCGCCGTCGCCAGCATCAGCGTCGAGCGCGGGAGCCGGTACGTGTAGTTGAAGTAGCCAAGCGCGGCCAGCCCCACCATCGCGACCACAATCCGGCGCTGTGTCTCGATGATAGCGTCGAGGATGCGACGCGGCTCCGGTTTGAACAGCGGCCACGCGCTCGCGAGCACGACCACGACGCCCGTGAGAACCGCGAGCACCAGGTCGTCACCGGAGAGTACCGCCGGGGCCGGTCGGCCGAAGTACGGTACCTGCGCGAACAACTCCTGCACTGCACGTGCGTTCGCCGCGATGAGGGCACACGCGGCGAGCACCGCCGTCCCGGCGATGCTCCCGACCCGGTACCGCCAGCCCCCTGCCATACACACTGCTCGTCGGGGCCGGGACATAAGTACTGTGTCCCGAGTTCCCGACCCCCGACACGGGCGTCACACCGCGACAGTCGTTCGGTGTCTCCGGCGCAGTTCTCGCGAGGGGTGTCTGTCTCAGAGAGAGAGACCGCCAGCGATACTTAGATGTGTCCACCCCGGAACAGCAGATATGACGCAGGATTCCCCGCAAGCGGTCGGTCTCTCGCGCCGCCGGTTCCTCGCCGCCGGCGGAGCCACGGCAACAGCAGCGGTAGCCGGCTGTGCCGGTGTCGTCGACTGGTTCGCAAGTCAGGTGCTCGAGCAGGTCAACCTGTTCAACTACACGGGCGGGACAGTCGACGGGTCGGTAACGGTCGTTGGTCCGGACGGGGAGACCCAACTCGACGAGTCGTTCACGCTCGCCGCAAGCGACGGGGGTGACAACAGTGGCGATGCCACGACGTACGGCGATGTCTGGAGTGAAACCGGATCCTACGAGGTATCGGTCGAACTCGCGGAGGCAGTCGACGGCGTCTCCAGCGCCAGCGAGACAGTCACCATCGACGACACCGGCGACCAGATACTCATCGTCGCAGTCGGCTCGAACGATGTCGACGAGACCATCGCCTTCGGTGTCGGGAACGGACTCACCGACGCGCTCCCCGAAATCGACGACGAGCAGTGACCCGACAGTCGGTACTCCCGGAGTCTGTGTGTGTCGGTCGACCACCTGCACTGTTCGTGCCCCGCGCCAGTGTCCCGGACCACACCGGTCACCCGACCAACCAGCGCCGGTCGAGGAGACATCGAACCGGACAGCGCCTGCGAGACCCCCAGGGCGCTCCAGACACCGACCGGGTCTCGACAGGGGGAGCGATTACCTTCGACGAGGGACACTTCCAGTGGAGCCCCTCGTCTGCCGCGGCGTACCACGCGAAACGCTACCACGAGTTCCAGGGTATCGAGGGACTGCTGACCCACCACTGCGAGGTGCCGTTCGAGCGGTCGCTGGAGGTGGGCTGTGGCTACGGCCATCTCTCGTCGTGGCTCGCCCGCCTCTCCGGCGCACACCACGCCGTCGACCCGAACAGCGAGACCATCGAGATGGCCCGCACCCACTACCCGCAGGTCGACTTCCGCGAGGCGAGCGCGCAGGCTCTCCTGCGGGCACAGTAGTTTCGGACTCGTACTGACCTGGAATGTGCTCCAGCACGTGCCGTCTGAGCGCATCGAGGCTGCAGTGGCGGAACTGGAGCGGGTCCGCCGGCCCGACGGAGCCACGCTCCTGATGGGGAACTACCGACACCGAGAGCCCCATCCACTGGGGGCGGTCGCAGGCGGAGTACGAGACACTGCTGGGGGCGAGTGCCGATGTCCGTGAACCCCGCCCCGTCGAGTGAACCCACGAGTTCGCGAGGGAGGGACCGTTCGCGGCGGCCGACAACCACATGCTGCTGTTCGCCGGCGAAACCGACACACTGTGAAGTATTTCGGGGTCGAGTGATTCGAGCAACTCCGTCTCTCGTCAGTTGCTCGCGGGCATTGCCCGACGTTCATCACGGGGGACCCGTCTTCCCGACGACCCTGGGGCAGTCGCCTCGACCGCCTGTAAATTCCGGCCGACCAATCTCGGGAGGGCCGAGGGGGATTAAAATCGCCTGCGACGGCACGGCCCATCTTGGGACGTGCGGTCAACACGGTGGCGGGACCTGACCCCGCGGTACTTTACATCCCACCACCCGGGCGCTGGGTGTCGTCACCGGAACCGTCCCGGCGCTCATCGACGCGCCGGCGTTCGGCACCCTCGGGAACCGCAACCGACACCAGCGGTATCCCGGCGACGGGTGTCGGGCCACGAGCGCACACACGATACGCCCCGAGGCACGCGCCCGGGATGACACCTGTCAGTTCCGGTCCCCGCGGGGAGAGCAACCGGATAACCAGTCTTAAGCCGTCACGGGCACTCGTTGTTAGTATGCAACCACGGGACCTGTCGGCCCACGTGCCGTACCGGGCCGGAGAGGGGATCGAGGAGGTGGCCCGGGACCTCGGGGTCGACCCCGACGACCTGGTGAAACTCTCCTCGAACGAAAACCCGCTCGGTCCGAGTCCCGCCGCCGTCGAGGCGATCCGCGACGGCGCGGAGACGGTCAACACCTACCCAAAGGCCGTTCACACCGACCTCACCGCCGCCGTCGCGGAGCGGTGGGATGTCGAACCACGGCAGGTGTGGCTCTCGCCCGGCGGCGACGGCTTTCTCGACTACCTCGGTCGGGCGGTACTCGACCCCGGCGACCGGGTGCTCGTTCCCGACCCGGCGTTCGCGTATTACCAGATGAGTGCCCGCTACAACGGCGGTGTCGTCGACGGGTACACCCTCGACCGGGAGGCGGGGTTCCCACAGACCGCCGAGACGGTGCTCGATAGCTACGACGGCCACCGTATCGTCTACGTCACCAGCCCGCACAACCCCACCGGCTCC
>CAYZGA010000046.1:0-17768 GCA_964477945.1 uncultured Halobacteriales archaeon | reverse complement strand
GTCTGGAGGGCCGAAGCGTCAGCGGGGACCAATTCAGGGCGGCGAGCGCCCGCGTCTCTTTTCGCCGCGGGCGCTCTCTTTCCGTTTTCACGACCAACAAGCGCCAGGACTGCCGTTCGTGATACCAGTGACTCGTCAGTCACACCCACCTATCGGTCACGCGTCGGTGTCCGCGCGCCCGGATGTCGCGTCGGTTGCCGACTCCTCCGTGGAGTCGCCAGTTCCACCGTCTGCGGCCGCGTCCGATCCGTCGGCGTGCCCCGTCGTGGTCCCCCCAGCCTCCGAGATACTGACCTCGCCGGGGCGGTCGCTCTCACTCTGAAAGAGGTTTGCGGCGCTGGTCTGCCCGTTGTCGCCGAACCCGGCACTGAGCAGTCGCGTGAGCGCGTCCTCGACGTCGTCATCCAGTTCGGTGTAGCGGTCCTCCTCGACCTCGATGACGAACCCGGTGGTGATGTTGGGCGCAGTCGGGAGAAACAGGATCTCGCGGCCGTCCGGCGCGCGGTTGCCAGTCTTGAACGCGGTCATTCGCAGTCCGTCCCAGACCTCCAGTCGGACGGGTTTCTGGAACTCGCCGGCGCCCGAGAGGGCCGTCTCGACGGCCATCTTCGAGGCGTTGTAGATGACACGCAGGCCAGGGAGGTAATTCATTACGTCGTCGAGACTCCGCTCCAGAACGGTCCCGAGTGCCGTCCGCATCAGGTAGCCGATAGAGAACACGAGCAAGACGAACACGAGCAGTGTGAGGCCCACGCGCACCGGTCTCGGGCCGATCTGGTCGGGGATTGGAACGAGTGCCAGATAGCTGTATATCCAGGCAAGAAAGACCACCGTCACCAGAAGCGGCGCGAGAACGATGAGACCGCTTGCGAAGTCCCGCTTCCACGAGGCCATACCGATGATAGTACCGGCCACCTAATGAGTCCTTTTGTTGTTGCCGGTGCCCGACAGTCACAGCCGTCTCCGGGCCACGAGGGCATCGTGCGCCCGGCATCAATGCGACTCCTGGGCCGTCAGGACGGGATGGGATGGTTTCAAGTCCGACCGGCGGGTATGCCGGGACATGGAACACGGCGACAGAGTCCGGGTCGAGCGTGACGGCCAGACCCACGAGGGGGTGGTGTTGCCCTCGTCGACGGAGACCACAGTGGTCGTCAAACTCGACAGCGGCTACAACGTCGGTATCGACCGGGCGGACGCGGCTGTCGAGCTACTTGAGTCCGGCGTCCACGAGATAGCACAGGGTGGTACGGACGGCGACTCGCGCGTCGAGTTCGACGCCGACCTCCCGACGGTGTCGCTCATCTCGACCGGCGGGACCATCGCGTCGACCGTCGACTACCGGACCGGGGCGGTCACCGCGCAGTTCGACGCCGAGGACGTGCTCCGTGCGGTGCCGGACCTCGCTGGCCTCGCCAACTACCGGGGGCGAGTGGTCGCGAACATCCTCTCGGAGAACATGACCCCGGCGGTCTGGCAGGACCTCGCACGGGCGGTGAGAGAGGAGATTGCCGCCGGTGCGGACGGGGTCGTCGTGATGCACGGGACCGACACGATGCAGTTCACCGCGGCCGCGCTGGCGTTCATGCTCGACACGCCGGTGCCGGTCGTGTTCACCGGCAGTCAGCGCTCCGCGGACCGCCCCTCCTCGGACAACGTGATGAACGCTGTCTGTGCGGTCGAAGCCGGGAAAAGTGACTGCGCGGAGGTGCTGGTCTGCATGCACGCGGACAGCTCCGACCGCCGGTGTGCGCTGCACCGCGGGACCCGCGTCCGCAAGAACCACACCTCCCGGCGCGACGCGTTCGAGACAGTCGGTGCGGTCCCGCTCGGCACTGTCGACTTTACCGACCGCTCGGTGTCGTTTCGCCGCGAGTACCGCGAGCGCGGGACGACCGACCTGGGGTTGTCGCCCGACCTCGAGACCGACGTGGCGCTGGTGAAGTTCACCCCCGGAGCCGGACCGGAGCGACTCGACGCGGTTGCCGACAGCGCCGGTATCGTTCTCGAGGGGACCGGCCTGGGTCACGTCAGCACCGACTGGATTCCGACCGTCGAGGCGATAGCCGGGGCAGGTACACCCGTCGTGATGACCAGCCAGTGTCTCGACGGCCGGGTCTGTGACCGCGTCTACGACACCGGGCGTGACCTGCTGGACGCGGGTGTCATCGAGGGTGAGGATATGCTCCCCGGGACGGCGAAGGTCAAACTGATGTGGGTGCTCGCAAACGCCGACGCCGAGGCGATGGGGACGCCCCTCGCCGGAGAGATACAGGACCGGTCGGTGCCATGGACGTGAGCGCGGCCGACGCGCCCGACGGTATCCGCCTGCGGCCGGCGACACACGACGATTACGATGATGTCGCGGCGTTCACCCGTGACACGTGGGAGAAGAGTTCGGACTACATCCCCGACGTCTACCACGAGTGGGTGGAAGGCACGGACCAGCAGACACTGGTGGCCGACGCCGGTGACGAGGTTGCGGGCATCGCACAGGCGGTGATGCTGTCCCCGACGGAGGCGTGGACACAGGGGTTGCGGGTCGACCCCTCGTTTCGCGGGCAGGGGGTCGCGACAGCACTCGCCCGGGCGCTGTTCGACTGGGCCCGCGACCAGGGGGCGGTTGTCACCCGCAACATGGTCTTCTCGTGGAACGAGGCGGGGCTCGGGCAGTCCCGCAGTGTCGGGTACGAACCGGTCGCCGAGTTTCGCTGGGCACACCCCGACCCGGCACCCGACACGGCGATGCCGGAGACAGTCTGCGCGGACGTCGACGCCGGGTGGGCGTTCTGGACGGCCAGCGAGGCACGAGAGCAACTCGCCGGTCTGGGGCTGGCACTCGACGAGTCCTGGGCGCTGCGGGAGCTAACCCCGGACCTGCTCGCGCGGACGGCAGCCGAGACCAGTCTGCTCGTGGTCACCGGCGCGCGCGCCACCCGTGGACTCGCGTACCGGACCAGAACAGTCGAGCGCGACGACAAGAACGGGCCGGAGCGGTGGGCGGAGTACGGTCTCGGCGCGTGGGCAGACCGCGAAACCGCGGAGACACTGTTGCGTGCAGTGTCCGTCGACGCCGCGGCGTGTGACGCCGACCGGACGCGCGTGCTGATTCCGGAGTCGCCGGGACCCGTCTCGGACGTGGCACTGCTGCGAACCGCCCTCGCGGATTACCCCGACTTCGTGTTCGCGGCTGATCTCACCGGACGGTGACCCGCCCGGTCAGGCCCGTGGGCCGCCGCTCTCGGGCGCGGGTTCTTCGATGTCGCCGGAACGGCCTGGCACCCCGGTCGTGTCGGTCAACTACCCCACCCTACTTTGCTCACCCTGACGGGTTCGCTCGTTGAGGGTAGCGTGGGATCTTCGCTCCCACGGACCATGCGCACGAGCGCTGCGCGCCCGTGCGCAGACGGGGCTTGTCGGTGGACCCTGACTCCGTACCGGAGTACGAGACGAACCCTCGATTCGGCTTCACCGTCCCCGAGTTCAGGGCGAATTGACTGTCGCCCGTCCGTCGTGAGTCATGTAGCCCACGACGGACACACCGCCATCCAACGTTCTTCGCCGCGTTATAATCCGCATTCGCCGTCCGCACCTCTCACACTGGAGGAAATCCCGTTCCGTGCGGTTGCCATCGCTGGTATGGCCGCACTCGCAACACCGCTTCGACGTGTTCGCAGGGGCAACGTACACGACCCCGAGGCACTCGGCCTGCTCCGCCTGTAGATATCGACGGGTGACAGCGGAACGTTCAGTTCAACGCGTTCAGCGCACAGTCCGCCGAGCGCTGGGAGTACAGCGTGAACCGCGACGACGAGGTGTCTGTGACCGTGGTACACGAACCAACCGGAACGGTGCTCGCCAGGGAGCGTTACTAGACCAGCAGCCCGCTCAACTTGAGACCGACCCAGATACCGACTGCCCCGGCCGGAGCGATGGTGAGGTCGTCGTCGACGACGACACCGCGGACGGTGGGTTTGATACCGTCGGCGAGCATCCCGCCGAGTCCCCCACAGACGACTGCCAGCGGCCGTTCGTGGACGAACGGGACGGTGAGCACGGCACAGGCCAGAAACATCGTGACGAGTGCCCGCGGCCGTTTTATCTGACGAAGCTCGTCCACCGACGCGGCACCCGCTATCGGGTCGGCGAGCGTGAGCATCAGAATCGCCGGAATCGCCACCTGCGGGTCGAACACCAGCGCGACCCCCGTCGCCGACCACATGAACATGATGTACGCCGCCGGCGAGTCCGCCTCGTAGTCACGGAGAAACTCGTAGAGAAACAGGTCGAGACCCGACCGCAGGCGCAGCAGTTCGAGCACGCTGGCGATGGAGGTGGCACCCAGCATGAACACGGCCACGTGCCACCACGCCACGAAAGGGAGGATGTAGAGCGCGGGAAAGGCGGTGCCCGCGACGTGAATCAGTCGACGGCCGAGGTCGTCCTCGACGAGCATGTGCTGGCCCCGCTCCAGAAAGCTCGTCTCGGTCATCACCGCACCTCCCGACGGCGACCCCGTCGCGTCATAGCTCGTCGAACGCGAGGTCGCCGTCACGCAGGGCTGCGAGCGTCTCCGCGAGACCGTCCACGGCGACACGCCGCTGGGCGGTGCTGTCGCGCTCGCGGACGGTGACGGTGTCGTCCTCGAGTGTGTCGTAGTCGACGGTCACACAGAACGGGGTTCCGACCTCGTCCTGTCGGCGGTACCGCCGGCCGATCGCACCGGCGTCGTCGTAGGTCACCGAGAGTCCGGCCGCCCGCAGGTCGGCGGCAACCTCGTGTGCGAACTCGTCGAGCCCGTCACGGTCCATCAGCGGGAACACGCCGGCGGTCGTCGGTGCCATCCCGGGCGGCACCGCGAGGTACCGGCGGGTCTCGCCGTCGACCTCGTCCTCACGGTAGGCGTGGACCAGCACCGTGTACACCAGACGCCCGACGCCAAAGGACGGCTCCACGACGTGTGGCGTGACGTGCTCGCCGGACTCGGTCACCGCCTCGACGGCGAACCCGGTCTGTTCGACCGGGACCTCGTAGCTCTCTCCGTCCACCTCGACGGTGACGGTCTCACCCTCGAACGCCGACGGGTCCCGCTCGGCCAGCACCGCCAGCGCGTCCGCGATATCGGTGGCGACACCGCCGAAAGCCGGTCCCAGTTCGCTCATGTCGGGGTCGACCGTGGGCCGCTCGACGGTCACCGGTTCGTCGTACTGCTCGAACACCGAGAACGACTCCCCGGAGTGGGCGGCGTGCTTGTCGAGGTCGTAGCTCCCGCGGTAGGCGAACCCGGTCACCTCGACCCAGTCACCGCCGACCTCGGTCTCGGCGTCCCAGCAGTCCGCGGCGTAGTGGGAGAGCTCCCCTGGCCGGTGCTGGCGGTACCGGAACCGGTCTATGTCGACACCGACCGACTCGTACCACCCGAGGGCCAGTCCGAGGTAGAACGCGATCCACTCGCTCTCGACGATGCCCGCGTCGACGGCCTCCCGGACGGTCATCTCCTCCACGCCGCCGTCACCCGCCTGCTGGTCCGCCGAGTACAGCGGCAGTTGCACGTCCGCGACCCGACCGAGCGGTGGTTCGTCGGTCTCGGGGTCGATAAAGTGCTCTAACTCGGCCTGCGAGAACTCCCGGACCCGTACCAGCGCGTTTCGCGGGCTTATCTCGTTGCGGTAGGCTCGCCCGATCTGTGCGACACCGAACGGGAGCTGGTTGCGCGCGTACTCCGCGAGCTGCGGGAACTCGACGAAGATGCCCTGCGCGGTCTCCGGTCGCAGGTAGCCCGGCGAGGCCGTTCCCGGACCGATATTCGTCTCGAACATGAGGTTGAACTCCTCGACCGGTTCGCCGGCCAGAACGGCACCGCAGGCCGGACACCCGATGTCGTGGGCCGCGATCTGTTCCCCGATCTCCGCCGGCGAAAGTGACTCGGCCTCCTCGATTGCGGTGTTGTCCTCGACGAGGTGGTCCGCCCGGTGACTGGCCGCACACTCGGGACACTCCAGGATCATGTCGTCGAAGGTGTCGAGATGCCCCGACGCATCGAACACCGCCTCGGGCATCACGGTCGGTGCGTCGATCTCCATGTGCCCCTCGCGGGTGACGAACCGCTCGCGCCACGCGGCCTCGAGATTGTCCTTCAGCGTGGCCCCGTGCGGGCCGTACGTGTAGAACCCGCCGACCCCGCCGTAGACCCCCGCCGTCTGGAGAAAGAACCCGCGCCGCTTGGCGAGTTCGGCGATACGGTCGGTCTCGCTCTCCTGACCGCCGTCCGGACGCGACTCCTCGCTCATCGCATCGCCTCCAGCAGGTGGATATCCTGCACGACGCCCACGAGACTGTTCCCGTGCATCACCGGAATCTGCTCGATACCGTGCTCGACTAGCATCTGCGCCGCCTCGGCGACCGACCGCGACTCGCTCACTGTAACGAGGTCGTCGGTCATGAACGCGCTCACCGGCCCGGTCGGTATCTCGACGTTCCGGGTCGGCATGTAACTGTTCCCGACGGCCTTGATACCCTCCCAGGCCCACTCGTCGTCCTGGCTCGCAATGGACTCGCCGGTCTCTGTCTCACCCTCGACGACCCGGGCGACCCCGAGGATGTCCACCTCCGTCAGGATGCCCGCGACACCCTCGTCGTCGAGCGCGACGGCGTACGGGACACCCGCGTAGGCGAGTTCCCGCTCGGCAACCGTGAGCGGCGTCTCTGTGTAGACACAGTTGATACCGTCCCCCGCGACGTCCCCGACGGTCAGCTCGACACCCTCGCCGTGCGCGATAGCGTGGACTACGTCGGTGACGGTGACAATCCCCTCCAGCCGGTCCCCGTCGCCGACGGGCACCCGGCGCTCGCCGGCCGACAGCATCCGCCCGACGACCGTCTCCAGCGACGTGTCGCGGCTCGTCGGCTCCACCTCGTCGGCGAGCAGGGCGAGCTGGTCCTCGTCGGGGCGTTCGATGAGTGCACCACGCGAGACGATACCGCGGTACACCTCACCGTCCGCGGTCTCCTTGACCGCCGGCACCGACGAGAACGCCCTGTCCTGCAGGTACTCCAGAGCGTCGTCCCGCGTCCCGGGAATCTCGACCGTGACAACCTCCTCGCGGGGTGTCATCGCGTCTTCGACGTTCATTCTTGTGGCTACTCTCTCGGCCATCCACTAAGACCTTACACATTTGCCGGGCGAACGTGACCGTCTCGCACACGACCTGACGATGCCGCTCTCCGGGGTACTGTGGCCCGCGGTACACGACCCGATACGACCGCTCTCTGGACCGGTCCGCCGGGCGTGCGCCACGTCGTCTCCGGCAACTCAGAGGTCGACGCTCGCCTCCTCCTCGGCGGCGACCTCCTCGGGCCGGGCCTCCATCGTCATCTTCTGTACCTCGACGCGCCGCAGCGGGTAGATCGTCTTTGCCTCGTTGTAGATTGCCGAGGAGAGCCGTCCCTCGACGACACTGTCCGCGAGATTCGCGAACGTCCGCTCGGTCGCAGCCTCCTCGACGAGGTCGATCATCGTCCGCCGGATGGCCTTCTCCTGGCTCTCGTCTGCCGACATCGTCGTCAGCGCGACGGGCTGGACCTGCACGCGGTAGTCGTCGGCCGTCAGTGCCGTCACGTACGCGGCGACCTTCGAGGAGCCCCGCCGAACGAGACTCCGCATGTAGTCGCGGGTCATCTCGTGTCTGATGAACTCCGTGTACGCCGTGTCGCTGGCTACCTCCGTGATGCGGAAGGTCAGCTTCGTGTTGTTCCCGCTCGCGTCGTTGCGCAGGTCCGCAAGCGTCGTCTCGATTGTCCGTCCGAGTGTCTGGTCGGGTTCCTCTGCGACTGTCTGCCCGATCTCTGCCCGGTCGAACTGCTCGGGTGCGAGCACCGTGTACCACTGCTTCTCCTGTTTCTGCTTGGATACTGATCTGTCACTCATAGTCTGGTGTGTCTGTTGGACGCTCTGTGTCCGTGTTGTTGTCGTTTCTCGCTTCGCCGGTATCGGTGTTGCGGTTCCCGTCACCGGCGAGGACCTGTGCCCCCGTTCCGACGTTGACCACGTAGTCGTCGACCGTCGTCCGGAGACCGCCGGTCGTCCCGCGACGGATGGTCGTCACGACCCGACGCCCCTCGACGCTCGTCGTCATCTCCGCGGTGTTGTCGGGCCTGACTGCCCGCGCGAGCGCGGCCGCGGTCTCGGAATCACTGTGGACCGTCTCGATGCGTGCCCGGCGCGTGTCCGACCCGGACTCGCCGTCCACAGACTCGTCTGCTCCGTCGGGCGGCCCGTCGTCGGTCATACCGCCTCCCGGACGGCGAGGACGAACTCGCTCCCGTCGTCGGCATCGAACTGTGCTCGCCCGCGCCGTGTGGTTCCGCCGCCGTCGCCGCCGACGCTGCGGGCAGCCGTCTCGACGGCCGCACCGACGTCGACTCCGGCCTCGGGGGTGGCGAGCACCGCCGCCTCGGTCCCGGCAACGACGACCACGACCGGTTCCGGCGACCGGTAGTCACGGACCAGTCGGGCGACCGTGCCCGCCGGGGCGGGCCCGTCACAGCGCGCCACGAACAGGCCGTCGTACCGGCCGGTGCGGGCCTCCCGAACGGCCGCGTGGGCCCGCTTCGCGTGGTCGCGCCAGACCGACAATACGTCGAGGTCGGCACCCAGCGTCACCGCGACGGCGTGGCCCGGCCGCTCCCGGGCGAGCGCGTCGAGGAGGTCCGCGTAGCCGCCGACCGTCTCGACGGGCCCGCCGACACGCGGCCGCAGGAGTCGCTCCACGGCCGCCGCCCCGCGTGGCACCCCCGCCGGGTCACCGGCGACGGCCAGTGACACCGCCGACGCCACCGCCCGCCCGTCGGGTAGCCCCTCGAGTCGCTCCCGCGTGTCCGGGACCGACCCCGAGAACGGGGCGTGGACCAGCGTCGAGTGTGCCAGTCCGTCGGCGGTATCCGTCACCGGCACCGCGACGCCGGGCCGCCGTTCGAAGTCGACGCCGGACAGCACCCGCTCGTCCGGCTCCTGCCCGACCGCGAGCGTCCCGGCGACCCCCAGCACCGCAGCGTCGGTCGACCCCAGTTCGCGTGCGACTGTCGTCGCCGCGAGACTGGCAGGCTCAGTAGTCCCGAGTGTCAGGTCCGCGTCCGCCGCCGGCCGACCGAGTCCGACCGTGAGGTCGGCGTCCGTCTCCCGTTCGGTCCCGGCAGGCAACCGAACGGCCGAGGTCTGGTGTGGGATGTCCTGTTTTTCGAGTGCGCCGGCGAGCAGCCCTGCCGCGGCCACCCCGTCACCGGTCGCCGCCGCGACCAGCCTGACCAGCCCCGCCTCGCGGAGCCGCGCGGCGATATCACTGGCCGCGGGGGTATCCGCCGCGGGGCTGCCGGCAGCCGACATCAGAGCAGGTCCTTTGCGTCCGCCACGCTGTAGGAGAACTCCTCGTCGAGTTCGTCACCGCGGTAGTAGTCGACCAGCCGGCGTATCTTCGCCTCCGTGTTCTGCAACGCGCGCTTGTTCTGGTAGTCTGTCGGGTTCTCGCGCAGGTGCTCGTCGAGCCGTCCCGCGCGCTCCATCAGGTTGCGCAGGTCCTCCGGCAGCTCCGGCTCCGCGTCGTGTTCCTCGAGTATCTCGGTGACCTTCTTGCCGGTCGCCAGCTTCACGTCCGGGACCGGCGTTCCTGTTACGCCCTCGTCGCGCAACAGCACGCCGATCTCACTCGGACTGTGGCCCTGCTCGGCGAGGTCGACGACGCGCTGTTCGACCGCGTCGGGGTCTACGTCACTCCACTCCGGGGGTTCGTCTGCCGCCGGCCTGTCCGAGTCGGACGAGCCACGGCGGCGTGTGTGCATTCGTGCCATTGTTGTTGATTGGAACGACACGGACCACTCCGTGGTCGTACAGCCGTCTCCGTGTGCCAGTGCGACTGGCGGTGGACACCGCCGCAATCCCAAGCCGCCCAAGCGGACGGCGCGTCGGAGTTGCGGCCGTGCGTTCCCATCCGAACTCAGACTGTCCGTGCTGTTAACGGTTTTCTTTCAGGGTGGACCGCCGCGGCCGGGACCGCCACCGCTGCCGCTCCAACTCCGCGACAGCGAGTCCTGCTGATTGCCGTTCCCGTCGTACAGTGTGACGATCACGTCCCCGCTGACATCCTTTGCCTTGTCGTCCCGGAGTATCGTGTAGACATCCGACACTGCGTTCTCGGTGCGACTGTCCAGCTGTGTCCCGCTGTCGACGAACTCGATCTCCATCGTGGCGTCGTTGCTCGTGTTCAGGAACACCTCCACGTCGAGGTCCTGCCCGGACCGGGTGACAGTGACGTCTTGGAGGTTGTAGTAACTCTCCTTTATTTCGATGCTCTTGGTGGCCGTATCCGTTCCCGCGTCGACGGTCACGTCGCCGGTCCCGGTGTCGCTGTCGGTGGTGTCCCACGAGAGGGTGACTGTCTTCGACTCCCCGTCCTCGATGGATGTCGTCGTCGAGTCGACGGTGTTTCCGTCGAAGTCCCGCAACTCGACGGTCGTCGTTCCAGGGTTGTCACCGGTGTTTCTGATCTCTGCCGCGACGTCCAGCGTGTTCCCGGCGAGCACCGTGCTGTCACCCGAGAGACTGCTGATCTCGAACGCGGCGGTTCCGGCACTGGAGACGTACACCGTCGTGGTGTTGCTGTCGACGTCGCTCGCGACGGTCACGTTGTGCTCGCCGGTGCTCGCCCCGGTCGTGTCCCAGTCGAACGAGTCGTTCTCCTGCCTGTTCCGCTCGACATCGAACTGCATACTCTTTTCGAGCGTTCCGTCGACAAAGAGTCGTACGTCGGTCGTCCCACCGAACCCGTTGTTCTCGGCCCGCACGTTGATTGTCGCGCTGTCACCCTGTGCCACCGGCGAGTTCGTGTCCGTGATGTTCACCGCGAGCCGCGGGTTCTTGTACGCACTGCAGGATTGCCCGTTTATCGTCGAACCGCTGCAGTCGAGACTCGCACTCCCGCGCGGGACGGCGTTGCCTCCGATAGTGGCCACATCGAGTGTGAGGGTGCTGTTCGACGTGACCCTGCCGTCGACGGTCGAACGCTCCTTGACAGTGAGTTCCGCGCTGGAGTTGACATCTCCCGTGACATCCGACGTGTTCTCGATGGTGATTTCCGAATCACCGGTGGTCCGGATGTCGCCGAGAATCGTCGCAGTCGTGACGGTGACATCCCCGTCGCTGTCGCCATCTACACTCGTCACGAGACTCCCCGCCACCGTCGACATCTCCTTGACGGTGATCGCTCCGGTACCGTTGATTCGGCCCTGGACGGTACCCTCCTCGATGGTGACGGCGCTGCTGTTGCCGGCGTCGATTCCACCGCGAACAGTCCCGACATCGACGGTGACATCGCCCTCGGCCTTCGACGTGATACGCCCGTCGACGGTTCCGTTTGTTACATCGACGGTCCCGCCGTCTCCGCCCGTGCCCGCGACGATCTTGCCGCCGACCGACGAGCCCTCCTCGACCGTTACGGTCCCGTAGCCGTCGATGTCGCCGCCAACGTCCGAGTCGCCGCCGACGGTGATATCACTCTCGGCCGCTGCGACGATTCGTCCGCCGACAGTCGCGTTGAGTATGTCGATGTCACCGTTGTCCCCGCCCGTGCCCGCGACCACCCGCCCGCTGACCGACGACCCCTCCTCGATTTTTACGGTGCTGTTGAACCTGAGATCGCCGTTTACCTCCGACGCCTCCCCGATTGTGGCGTCACCGTCGCCCTTGCCGTTGACCTCGGCGTACACCGTCGACCCCCCGAGCACGTTGAGTTCCCCGTCGTCGCCGTCGGCTCCCGGGTGGAGATGCCCCTGGTAGACACCGGCCCCCTGGAGGATGTCGATATCACCGGTCCCGTTGACGTTTCCCACGACAGCCCCGAGGTTCCCGCCCGTGGACGCGATCTCGATATCGCCTATTCTGGGGTAGTACTGGTCGAGGTCACACTCGACGACGACACCGGCGACGCTGATATCGTTGTCAGTCTCGGTGAAATCGATCTGGTCCTCGATGTACCCGCAACCGACATCGGCTTCCGGCACCCACGGCGGGGTCAGCGACTCGGGAACCTCGATGCTGAAATCGCCGAGAACAGCCGACTCCTCGCCGCCGGGGCCGGTCCAGATGACCTGAACGGTCTCCCCTCGTGCCGCCGTGACGCTGATAACCTCGCCCTCGCGCACGCTGTCGTCCGGACCGAAGACATCGTCGCCGGTGTCGTCGAGCAGGTTCCCGCCGCTGACGGAGCCACGCACCTCCACGTTCGCAGGGTCCATGCTGTCGCCGCGCTCGAACTGGATGGTCACGATTCCGTCGCCCTGACCGACCGGCGTGCCGAAGTCGTCGGTCGGCGTGCCGAGGTCGAGCGACTCGCCACCCTCGTAGACGAACGCGAACTCCGCACTCGGTGCCTCACTCCCCAGGTTCCCGCTGACACCGAACACGAACGGCGCGACCACCAGCGCGAGTATGACCGTCACCCCGACCAGCAGCGCGATACCGACGACCGGGCTGACAGCCCTGTCCCCTCCTTCGCCTTCGGGGGTCACTCCGCTCGACGACAGCACTCCCCGTGTTCGCATTATCGATACTTGTAGACCCGGTAGTATAAGCACGTCGGGTACCGGACACACGAGTGCCGCGTGCTTAGTCGGACCTCGCGGGGTATCGAACCGGCACAGCACCGCCCTAGCCCGGTTTCGCCACCTCGATCTCGCGCACGAACTGACTGTCCTGGTCGCTTACATCGAGCGTGACACTGTGGTTCACCTCGGCGAGTCCGTCGACGGTCACGCTCCCGGTTGCGCTCTGCTCGTCGAGAAACCACGTCTCCGCGCCGGCAATCGTGCCGCTTCCGTCACGGAGTTCGACCGTGACCGACGAGAGGTTGGCCGTGTCGGCGCTGACGTTCCAGTCCACCACGAGTTCGTTGTTGTTGCTGGTGACGGCAAACTCCTCGACGACCGGCCGGTCCGTGCGGTTCTCCACGACCGAGAGGGTCTGTGAGTCGGCCACGTCGCGGCCGGTCTCGTTTGTCTCGACGCTCAGTGACACGTCACCCGCATCTCCGGCGGCGGGCACGTACGACAGCACGACCAGTTCCGACCTGTTGCCGTCGAGCCCCGACACCGTCGCGCTGTCGCGTGCCGTGCCGTCGGCGACCAGCGTGACGTTCCGGCTCCCGGCGTCGATACGGGTGTTCTCCACGACGGTCTCGACCCGGACCGTCTCGTTCTCGACACCCGGGTACGTTGTTCCGGTGACCGATACGTCGAACTTCGACGTCCTGTAGACCGCACAGTCCTCGCCCGCGACTGTCGTCTCACCCGTGCACGTGAGTGTTCCCCCGACCGCCGCGTCACCCCTCACTGTCGCGTTATCGAGGGTCAGGTCGCCGCCGGTGACCACGCCCTCGACCGTCGCGTTGTCGACCGTTGCCGCGTCCGTGGCGTCGATGTCGTCCTCGACGGTGACCCCGTCGAGCGTGATGTCGTCCCCGGCGGTGACGCCGTCCGTGACCGCCAGCCCCGACAGGTCGACGTCACCGCTGCTCTCGACGCCCCCGTACAGGTCACCACTCTCTGCGAACCCCGCCGACCCGAGTTCTACCTCCGACGCGTCGATGTTCCCGACGACCGTCAGGTCGCCGTCGATGTCGACGGTTCCGCTGACGAGGCTGTCGAACGACTCGCAGGCGACGACATCGCCCGCCTGGAACGCGCCGCCCTGTGCGACGACGAGGTCACCGCCCGTTGTCTGACTGTCGACCCAGTCACAGCCGAGTGTCGGTTCCGGTACACCCGGCGGAACCGACGAGCGGACTCCCGGCACTGTCAACTCCGCGAGTACCCCCGGGTCGTCACCGTCCTGTCCGGTCCAGATGACCCTGATCGTCTCGCCGCGGGTCGCCACGACACTCATCGTCTCACCCTGCCGGAAGCGGTCCCCCGACGCGTACACGTCTGCTCCCGTGTCGGTCTGCAGGTTCCCGCCGCTCGTGATGCCCCTGATTTCGACCGCCGACGGGTCGAGCGACTCGCTGCTCTCCAGTGTCACCACCACCAGGCCGTCACCTGCGGCGACCTGCGTACCGAAGTCGTCGACCCTGCCGTCGTCGACTGACCCGTCGTAGTAGAACGCGAGGTCTGCGCTCGGCGTTCCGGTCGAGAGGTCCCCGACTGTCCCGAGCACGAACGGCCCGATTGTCAGCCCGAGTATCACTGTCACCCCGACCAGTAAGACGACACCGACCACCGGACTCACCGCCCGGTCCCGCCCGCTCCGTGACCCGACGCCCGACAGCTCCGGGACTCTCATGGCTCACCCTTTCCCCAGAGCGAGCATAAGTTCGCGCCTTTTGCTATCGAAAACGATACTGGAGTTGCGCTCGTCAGCCGTCGCCGCTCTCGTCGACGACAACGAGTTCGCTGCCGTCGACGGCGACGTTCACCAGTGTCTTTGGCTCGTACCCGGTGTCCTCGAGCTTGTTCCCTCCACCAATCTTCTTGATAACGATAACCGTATCGACTATCTCGGCACCGATATCCTCGAGCGCGGGGAGCAGTGCCGAGAGCGTGCCGCCCGTCGAGAGCACGTCGTCGAGCACGAGCACGCGGTCCCCCTCGTGAACGTCGTTGATGTAGAGGTCGCTCTCCTCGTAGCCGGTGGCCTTCGAGAGCGACACCTCGCCGTCGAGCCCGTAGCCGCGCTTTCGCACGACCACCAGCGGGATGTCTGTCATCAGCGACACCGCCGTCGAGATGTGGATACCCATCGCCTCCGGCGCGACGATCTTGTCGACGTCGGCCAGGTCGGCCTTGCGGATGATGCGGATGACGATCTCCCGCATCAGCTCGGGCCGCAGCATCGGCACGCCGTCGCTTATCGGGTGAACAAAGTAGTGGTACCCCTCCTTCTCGATGATGGGTGTCTCGCGCAGGGACTCACTCAGCCGGTTCATGAACCCGTTACTCGCAGGTGGTCCAAAAGCCTGCTGGCTCCGGCAGGCACTCGCGGTCACAGTCGGTCGCTCAGCGCCTCGACCACCGGCAGCACTGCCTCGCCGGTACCGGCGAAGTACCGCAGGTGTGCCACGAGCAGGAAGACGGTACCCGCGGCACACGCCAGTCCGACGACGGCGGCGGTCAGACGGTCGGCCCGACGGGTCCACACCGAGAGCCCGCCGGTGACGACGACCAGCACTGCCGCGACCAGCGAGACGGCCGCGTTCAGCTGTGCACCTTCGCCCGGCGGGAGGTCCCTGACGACGACGGCCACCACGAACAACTGCCCGCCGACGAGCACACCCGCGACGTACGACCACGCAAAGGAGTCCCCGACATCGGCCAGCCGACCGGCCAGTTCCGAGCGTGCGAGCAGGTACAGCACGAGCGGGAACAGTGGCAGGAGATACCGCTGTGTCAGTTGTGCGTACAGCGGGAGCCGGGAGAGATACAGCGCCACGAACGCAGCGGCGATTCCCGCGGCCAGCACGACGGTCGGGTCCACCCGGCGAAGACGGTCGAACCCGTTCCGGAGTCGCGCCAGCCACGCCCCCGCGACGACGACACAGAGTGCCAGCACCGGTGCCGTTTCGAGCACCGCGAGGTTTGTCCCCGCGAACTGCGGGTCGCCGACGAACCCCGGCCGACTCCCGGCGAGGTCCGACCCGGCACTGCGGACGAACACGCTGACGAGTCGCCGCGGGTCGGTGGCTGCCCCGGCGCTGTCGGCGGTAATCCCGAGCACGGTCCCGACGAGCCAGCCGACCGGGCCGACCCCGGGCAGGTCACCGAGTGTCGACAGCACGCCCTCGCTTCCCGACCCGCCCCCGCCGCCCGACCCGCCCGCGACGGGCGTGGTGATGCCCCCGCCGAGTGTCCGCGGTGGCCGGGCCATCTCGCCGGTCACCAGCAGGTTCGTCACAAGTGTCGGTATCACCGACACCGCGAACGCGGCCCCGACGGTCGCGAGCGCCCGAGGGTCGTTGTGCGGTGCCGTCGGCAGGTCCACCGCCACCAGCACCAGCAGGACGAACAACCCCTCCGCGGCGTGGACCCAGCTCAGCAGACCGACGGTCGCGTACGCGCCGGCACGGGCAAGCGGAACCCGACCCACGACCGGGAGCACCCGCCCGGCCGACCGGCGACTCACCGCGAACAGGAACAGCACGGTCATCACCGCGAGCACGGTGAAGACGTGTCGCTTGGGGACGACCGCCCAGAACCCAACCGGGAGGACGATTACAGTCGCCCCACCGGCGACGGTTGCGACCCGGCGGTCCCCCTGCACGGCGAGCACCCGGTAGACGACGACCGCTCCAAACCCCGCCGCGACGACCGCGGTCACCTGGAGTGCAAGCAGCGACAGCTCCGGCTCCCGGAACTGCGTCATCAGGGCGATGTTCAGCACGAACGAGCCGAGCACGAACGGGGCGGTCACGAGTGTGCCGACCCGGCGACCCCCGAGCAACCCGCTGGCCACCACCCCGAACGCAAGCACCGCCAGGTGCCAGCCGGCGACCAGCCCCATCCGCAGGTCCGCCACCGCGTCGAGCCCCTGCAGGAGCCACAGTGCCGGCAGCGAGGCCACCACCTGCCCGTAGTTGCGCCCGTAGACCCGACCGTCGCGCACCTCGGCCCCCGGTGCGCCGAAGGCCGGTCCCTCACCGACGGTCTCTATCCAGAGCCGCCCCTCGCTCACCGCTTCGAGGGTCCGGGAGAGCGTCTCGTTGTCGGTGATAAACAGACCCGCCCGCCAGGTGAGTGCCGCGAAACACACCGCGGCCAGAAACAGCGCCAGCCCGATCCGGTCACCAAAGAGCCACCGCCCGACACGGGTTCTGGTCTGATACCGGCCCGCCATCGTGTCGGTCCCGCCGGGCACAGCGTTCTCTCCGTCCGGTGTAACCGTTCCGCCGCCGTCACTGCTCGCGCCGGTCATAACTCCCCTGCCCCGACAGCGCTCATCAGCCCGAGACAAGACGGGCGGCGGATAAAAACGGTCGTGTTTCCGCCTCCCCGCGAGCAGGCCTTCCGGCCGTGGTACTACCAGGTCGGCCCGGTGCGGGATACCGGACGCGGTTTCGCGGCTCTGCTCGTGCCGGAGACGGGGCCGGTACGAACCACCGGTGTTTTACTGTCAGGACGGCTACCGTGACTAATGAGTCGACAGCACGACCGGCCGGCGGGTGACCTGCGACAGACAGGGATGTCGCTGAAACACGACCGAGAGTGGGACTACGAGCTCGAGCGTATCGTCGAGGCAGTCGAGGAGCGCGACGCGGAGACGGTCGGGTTGCAGTTCCCCGAGGGGCTGAAACGGCGCGGTCCCGGGGTCGCCGACGACCTCCGGACGCTGCTCCCCGACGGCGTATCCGTGATGATATCGGGTCAGCCCTGCTACGGCGCGTGTGACCTCGACACCTACATGATGAAACGGACCGACGTGTTCGCACACTTCGGGCACTCGCCGATGAAGCAGTCCGAGAAGATAATCTACGTGCCGCTGTTCTCGAACGTCGACGTGACACCTATCGTCGACCGCGCTATCGACGAGGAACTCGCCACCCCCGACGAGGACGCGGACGTCGGGCTGGTGACAACCGCCCAGCACATGAACCACTTCGACGAGATGCGCGAGTATCTCGAAGACGAGGGCTACACCGTCCACACCCGTCGTGGTGACGAGCGACTCACCCACGAGGGGCAGGTGCTCGGCTGCAACTACGCCTCCGCCGAGGTTGCGGCCGACCAGGTGC